>NZ_LWFH01001200.1:0-47512 GCF_001635725.1 Oleiphilus sp. HI0066 | reverse complement strand
TTATAACCGCGTTTTTCCCATACCTTTACAGCCTTCCCATGGCGCCCTTTCTTCTGACCAATTCGAACCCCTTCAGGGTTGTAACCGTTTTGGCCGAAAGGTGAGGTACCACCAGAGCCAATCATTCGGTTGCCGCCCTCGTGTTTTTTCTCTTGATTCTCGAGACGATCTTTCAAGGCATCCATGAGCTCTTCAAAACCGCCCATAGATTCAATTTCTTCTTTCTCTTCGTCAGTAAGAAACTTTTGAAGCTCAGACTTTAACCAATCTTCGGGAATCAGTTCGTTTAACAACTCATCCATAGCTTCAATGCCTTTGAAGTAGCTCTCAAAAGCACGATCAAACTTGTCGAAATTTTTCTCATCCTTTACTAGGCACAAACGACTCAAGTAATAAAAGTCGTCGATCGACGCAAAAGCGAGATGGTTCTCAAGCGCATTGATAAGATCCAACAACTCCTTAATGGTTGCAGGAACCTTATTTCTGCGAACTTCCTGAAAAAAGCCAATCAGCATGGATTACCCCTTGCGTCGAGCCATAAACGCTAAGCGCTGTAACAACTGTACGTCTTGTTCATTTTTGAGCAATGCGCCATACATTGGTGGAATCGCTTTGCTAGGGTCACGTTCGCGTAAAAGCGCTTCACCTACTTCGTCTGCCATTAGGAGTTTCAACCAATCTATCAATTCACTAGTAGATGGTTTCTTCTTAAGGCCTGGTACCTTACGCACGTCGAAGAACACGTCTAAAGCATCTCTAAGAAGCTCTTTTTTGATGTCTGGATAATGCACTTCAACGATTTTCTGCATGGTTTCGGCATCAGGGAAATCAATATAGTGAAAGAAGCAGCGGCGCAAGAATGCATCAGGCAGTTCTTTTTCGTTATTACTCGTGATGAGAACAATTGGGCGATTTTTAGCAACGATTCGCTCTTGTGTTTCGTAAACATAAAACTCCATTTTGTCGATCTCAAGTAAGAGGTCATTTGGAAACTCAATATCAGCTTTGTCGATTTCATCGATCAACAGAATGACACGCTCTTCTGCCTCGAATGCTTCCCACAGTTTACCCTTCACAATGTAGTTAGAAATGTCGTGTACTTTATCGACACCAAGCTGAGAGTCACGTAGGCGAGATACTGCATCGTACTCGTACAAACCTTGCTGCGCTTTCGTGGTTGATTTGATATGCCACTGAATCAAACGAGCGTCTAGGGATTTTGCTAACTGCTCAGCAAGCATGGTCTTACCCGTGCCAGGCTCACCTTTAATTAGTAGAGGTTTTTGCAATGTAATCGCCGAATTAACAGCCATTTGAAGATCACTAGTAGCGACGTATTCGTTTGTACCCTTGAAACTCATAACCAATTCCTAAAACATTTGTTGTAGCGCGAGCATTTTAATCTATGCCTAGCCTCTGCGGGTATTCAAAATATAGAATACTGTGTTCAGATACCAGAGTTGATGGTTCATCGCGCACGGAATACCCAATATAACTCATGAAACTAATCGGACATGACGATTCATCCGTAGCGTCGAGCAGAACTACTTTCAGGAAAATACATGAAGACAAAAATTATTCTTTTGGCTCACGGAAGCAGTAATACGAGTTGGTCCGACGCCTTTTTTGATATGACAAAAACATTGCGCGAGCAATTTGATCAAGCCGACTTAGCCTTTATGGAGCTAAGCGAGCCTAGCCTGCAAGACGTTTGTGCACACGCTGCGAGCGAGGGATACGAGCAAATACAGGTTCTCCCCTTATTTTTCGCGACAGGCCGACACTTGAAGAAAGATGTGCCGAACATGATTAAAGAGATCAAAAACGATCTGTCGGTCGATATAAAACTTCTACCCGCTATTGGGGAGTTGCCTGAGTTTCGCGACGCGCTAATGACAATCGTGCAAAGTAAACTATAAGTCAGATCAAGGCGTAGCGATTCATACTGAACTTGCCATGTTACAGGATGCGACAATGCAAACACATTATGATTACTTGGTCACTGGTGGTACTGGACTGATAGGTTCAACATTTATTAAGTCGCTACCAGCCGGCATCACAGTTCTTGTATTAACAAGACAAAAGCACCCAAAACGTCTCGATAAGGTCACAGCGAACCTTAAGTTGATTAGCAACTTAAATGATATTAGCGACGACACGATAATCGATCACGTGATTAATTTAGCGGGTGAGCCAATTGTCGATCGCCCATGGACCGAGTCACGCAAGCAGGTTCTACGCAGCTCACGAATCGGAGTAACTGAACAACTTGCAGATCTGTCGGCTCGTCTAGCAAAGCCCTTTAAAACCCTCGTATCCGGTTCAGCAATTGGTTACTACGGTTCAGATAACGGCACTCAGTGTAGCGAAACAAGTCCTAGAGGGAGCGATTTCGCCGCAAGCTTGTGCAGCGGGTGGGAGCAAGCTGCTACGACAATCAGATCCGAGCGAAGGACAGTATTAAGGATCTCTATTGTTTTGTCCGGAGATGGCGGAATGCTCGCTAAGCTCTATCCGAGTTTTATATTAGGCGCCGGCTCAGTGATAGGTGATGGCAAACAAATGATGTCTTGGATTCATATTTCAGACCTGGTTGAACTTATTCATCAGGCTATCAATGATCAATCAATGGAAGGCGCATTCAATGCTGTCGCCCCTATAAACACGACTAATCAGGAATTTAGCCGCGTACTCGCTCAAAATCTTAGGCGCCCTCTACTATTGAAAATGCCAACTATTGTGACGAAATGGATCTTTGGTCAGCGTAGCGATTTACTTCTCGGAAATCAGGATGTTGTTTCGGATAAGCTTCAGGCTTTAAGCTATAGTTTTAAATATCCTGAAATTCACGACGCACTTTCTCAGATCTATAAGCATAAGAGATAGGCGTCTTTTAAACCGGCAGTCGAACTTGCGTAATCAACACCTTGTTAAAGTATTAACTTATCTAATCACATTAGCCACTTTAACAAACGCTCACGCATCTACCGATACGAACAGCGCGCAAAGTAGTTTCATTGAACACAGCTATATTTCATGCAGCGTATTGAGCGCAGAGCAGCTTACAATTGCCCAGCTCGCGCAGCGTGGGGTTAGTGAGGATCAAGCTCTTAAAAACCTCCCCCAAAAAACCAAGAATGCCAGTTCGCGTATTAAACAGGTTTATCAACTGATTAGTGATGAAGGCATCTTAAACGCCTACTCTATTATCAACAGCAACTATGCGCGATGTGCAAAACTTGTCCATGAGCGCGATGGGGCGCCTGCTCAAGATATGTATGAGTTTGGTTTTTATTATTGTGCCGGTGAGAATAAAATTCGTTACGAAACGATTTTACGAATTAATAATAGCTTCAACATTGATCGCGTACTTGCTGAGACACCAGACTCCCATTTTGATGTCGCAATTAACTACTTTAAGCTCATCGAATCGAAAGGACTTTTAGCCGGATTTGATTACACAGCGAACAATTTAAAGGCCTGTTTAGAGCGTATTAGATAATTTTTAATTTCTTTAATTATTTTTGTTGACTTGAAAAAACATTGCGCCTAATATTCGCGCCACTTCGACGAAGTACAGATGTGTCCCGTTCGTCTAGAGGCCTAGGACACCGCCCTTTCACGGCGGTAACAGGGGTTCGACTCCCCTACGGGATGCCACTTTCTTCGTTAGCAAATTAACCACTTACGGTTTCCGTAACGTGGTTTTTTTGTGCCTGAATTTTGTTATTTTAGGTTTTGTGCTCACAGACCTCCGCAAAGTTCATAAGCTCGTCTACACTAATAATTCAAGCGTACAAAAACAAATGCTCACTCATAGAGCTCATCGCGTATTTACCTGAAGTTATGCAAAAACAAGACGTCTTATTGGCTCGTCAGCCTATTTATAATCGACAAAAAGAAGTACATGCGTACGAGCTACTCTTCAGGGATAACGAAGAAAATAAAGCAACTTTTTTCTGCGATCTCAGCGCAACATCAAACGTGCTTTTAAACCTGTTCACTGAAACGGACCTAGAATTTGTGACGTGTGGATTACCCGCGTTTATTAACTTTTCAGGCGAACTGTTAATGGAAAAGCCCATCTTTGATCCTCACATGGTGGTCATCGAAATCCTTGAGCACGTTAAAATTACTCCAAGCTTCATAAAGCGCGTCATTGCGCTTAAGAAAGTCGGTTATACGATTGCGCTGGACGACGTAGTAAAAGCACCTCACTACAAACCTCTGCTTCCTTATATCGATATCGTGAAAATCGATCTACCTAGTTTGAGTGAAGATGAGTTGCGACAATCAGTCGACTATCTAAAGGACTTCGACGTCACTTTGCTTGCCGAAAAAGTTGAAACTCACGAAGAGTTTCAACTTTGTTCCGATTTAGGCTTTGAGTTGTTTCAGGGTTATTTTCTTGCTAAGCCTGAATTGGTTAAGGGTAAAAAATTAAACACCAACCAAATATCGGTACTTGGGCTAATCGCTGAACTCCAAGACCCCAATATAGACATAAACCACGTCAGCGATATTATAAGCCAAGACCCCATTATCAGTTTTAAGTTACTGAAATTGATTAATTCAGCCGCTTATCGACGCACGAAAGAAATTGACTCAATTAAATCAGCTGTCGCCTTACTTGGTTTAAAGCGCATTAAAAGTTGGGCAACACTGCTTGCGTTGAGCAAACTTGATAACAAGCCTGATGCACTACAATACATCGCCATTGTTCGTGCAATGACCTGTGAAAAACTCGCGGACTTTGTAAGTTCAGATTTACAGAATGAATTCTATACAACTGGTCTGCTCAGTTGTTTAGACGCGTTTTTTGACCAACCTATCGATCAAGTTATTGAAAGTATTCCAATTAAAGACTCAATGCGCTCTGCACTGATGGAACGTAAAGGCGTGCAAGGTTTAATATTGCAATCTACACTGCTTTTCGAACAAGGTTTACTTGAACAAATAGACTGGAAGGCTCTCGGCGAACTGGGCTTAGATGGGCAAACCTTTAACGACATTTATTATGAATGCTCTGCAATAGCACTAGAGGCAACCGCAGCTTAATCACACACGGAAGAAAACTATGAGCTCAAAACACGTACTTGTCATTAATTGCGGTAGCTCTTCATTAAAGTACGCGTTATACGCCGTAGGCGACGCCACCCCATTACAAACCGGTCTCGCTGAAGAACTTAATAGCACCAATGCAAGGCATATTTCAAAAGATCTTTCTGGAAATAGGCAAAGCTTTGACACGCCAAATGCTTCTCACGGCGACTCAATTCAAGCAATTGTTGACGCACTCAACTGCGAATTTAACTTAAGCAATTCATTAATTGCTGTCGGGCATCGCGTTGTTCATGGCGGCGAGCGATTTAATAAAGCAACGCTCATCGACGATTCTGTGTTAGCGGAAATTAAACAATGCATTCAACTCGCGCCCTTACATAACCCAGCAAATATTACTGGCATAGAACTTTTGCAAAGTCAGTTTCCTGGGGTACCGCAAGTTGCTGTCTTTGACACAGCGTTTCATCAAACTATGCCCGAGCACGCATATCGCTATGCGATACCAAGCGAGTTTTATACTAAGTACGGCGTAAGACGATACGGGTTTCATGGAACAAGTCATCAATATGTAGCTAGTTCGACCGCACAACATATTGGCAAACCTATTGAAAATTGCTCCTTTATAACTGCACACCTTGGTAACGGCGCAAGTGTATGCGCGATCGAGAATGGCAAGAGCGTTGACACCAGCATGGGCATGACACCGCTTGAGGGATTAGTTATGGGCACCCGAAGTGGTGACGTAGACCCAGGCCTTATCGGCTTTTTAGGTTTACAAGGTTATGACTGTACTCAGATTGATAAAATCTTGAACAAACAAAGCGGCCTTCTTGGTCTATCTGGCATTTCAAACGATTGCCGAACACTTGAGGAACAAGCATCTAAAGGAAACAAAGATGCCCAACTCGCGTTAAAAGTGTTCAGCTATCGTCTCGCCAAATATATCGCAGGCATGCGCATTGCGCTGACTCAATGCGACGGTCTGATCTTCACAGGCGGTATTGGCGAAAACTCGGTATTTATTCGGAAAGAAACTGTGGCCCTTCTTAATGGTCTCGGTTTCATAATTGATGAAGAACTCAATCGCGACATTACTGACAATGTATGCGCCATTCAATCAACAGACAGCTTACCTATATTTGTATCACGCACCGACGAAGAACGTTTAATTGCGGAGCAAAGTGCTGCACTCTGTTCGTAAATGAAACCTATTTTTAAATTTAACAGCTACGGATTAAGCAGATGAGTAAGGCTTTTTTCTTAACAACTACCGCACAGAATTCAGGACTAACGTCAGTCACATACGGTTTGGTATACGCCTTAGAACGGCTCGGCGTTAACGTAGGTGTATTTCAGCCAATTAGCTATCAAGTCGGGCACGACGACAACTCAAAATATTTTGCCAAAGTCCTTAATATCGAAAGCGATGTGGAGATCATTTCACTATCAGACGCGCAAATGTTGATGAGTGAAAATAAAGGTGGTTTGTTGATGGAACGTATTGTTGCTAACTATGAAAAAGTAGCAGCTAAGAAAGACGTGATCGTTGTTGAAGGTATTCCGAATGATAGAAATGAAGCCTATTTAACACGACTTAATATCGATATTGCCCAGAATCTAAATGCGCCCGTTATTCTTGTCGCCGACGTCAATCAACGGACACCCACTCAATTATCTAAACACCTTAAAGTTGCGGCTTCGCTATATCACGGCACGGAGAGTCCTGACGTGCTTGGAGTAGTATTAAATCGCGTTGGAGAAATATCTGATGAGGACTTTTCAGCGCGCCTCGTTTCAATAAGTGACCTAAATGTATTTACCAATAATTTCCATTTAATTGGTGCAATACCACTTCTAAAAGAACTCGCAGCCCCAAGGGTCAGTGATCTTAAGTACACATTAGAAGTTAACTCGCTTAACGAAGGTGAATCAGACTATCGCCGAATTTATGACATCGTGTTTGCTGCAAAGACCGTAGACAATATCATTCCTAGGCTAACGCCTGGCACGCTTGTGGTAACACCGTCAGACCGAAGTGACGTCATTGTCGCTGCGTGTATGGCTGGCTTATCAGGCATTCCTCTCGCGGGCATATTGCTCACAAGTGATTCGAATATCGACCCTCGCATACACAAGCTTTGCGCAGCCGCTTTAAAAGCTGGTTTACCGCTTCTATCAACACCAACTGACACATTTAGAACGGCAGCAGCTCTTGCTAACCTTAACCGTGTCGTGCAGGTCGATGATGAAGCCAGAATGCGTCAGGTTGTGAGTATGGTTTCCGAGCATCTCGATTTGGAATGGCTCGCTCAAGTATGCGCCAAAGAGCGAAAGAGTCGCCTGTCGCCCCCTGCATTTCGCCACATGCTTACGTCTCGCGCTCGTTCCGCCAAAAAACGTATCGTTTTACCTGAAGGAAACGAACCGCGCACCGTTGCTGCTGCGATTGCTTGCCAAGAAAGGAATATCGCTCAATGCGTTATGATTGGGGAGCGCAGCGACATTAGCTCGGTTGCTGAAGCACAAGGTCTGACATTTCTAGATGAAATAGAAGTCATCAATCCCGACGAAGTGCGTGAAAGATACGTTCCTCATATGGTGGAGGCACGCAAGCACAAAGGCTTAGCGCCTGATATGGCACGCTCTCTACTTGAAGATAATGTAGTTCTTGCGACGATGATGGTTGCCTTAGATGAAGTAGACGGATTAGTTTCAGGTGCTGTACACACGACAGCAAATACTGTTCGCCCAGCACTTCAGTTAATCAAAACTGCACCATCAGCCACTGTTGTCTCTTCGGTCTTCTTTATGTGCTTGCCAGAGCAAGTACTGGTCTATGGTGACTGTGCAATCAATCCAGACCCTAACGCTGAAGAGTTGGCGGACATCGCGATACAGAGTGCAGACTCAGCCCTAGCTTTTGGAATTGAGCCAAAAGTAGCGATGATTAGCTACAGCACAGGCGCTAGCGGTGCGGGGGCCGATGTCGAGAAAGTAAAACAAGCAACTGAGATCGCAAAAGCTCGTCGTCCAGACCTTTTGATCGATGGACCTTTGCAATATGACGCTGCTGCAATTGAAAGTGTCGCAGCGAAGAAAGCGCCAAACAGCCCTGTTGCGGGACAAGCAACGGTATTTATCTTCCCCGACCTGAACACTGGAAACACGACGTACAAAGCTGTTCAGCGAAGTGCGAATGTCATAAGCATGGGCCCGATGCTCCAAGGTCTAAACAAGCCGGTTAATGATTTATCGAGAGGCGCATTAGTAGATGACATCATCTACACGATTGCGCTCACGGCGATTCAATCAAAACAAGCAGACGACGCTAAAGAACAAGCTCAGCAATAATTATGGGATGATCAGAGTAAGGTGCCATCGATATACTTTGGTACCGCTGACACGAGAAACCTTTGTACAAGACATGGTCGATCATATAACGAAGCTTTCGCTTGGCCTTATGCTCTACTGAGTCGCAGGAAACTGATGCATTGCGCAGCTCTAGCTGCTTTTCTAGTGTTTTGAGAACTGGAGAAGCACGAAAGTCATTAAAATCACCTAATACAACAATGCGCGCTTGATCAAATTGTTGCACACCTTTCACCAAACCCTTTGATTGCATTAATCGCTTTGAGGCCTTTTTGGGTGACTCCTTCCGCTTTGATAAAAAATGCGTAGTAGCAAAAGAAACATCTTTATCGGTATCACCGATTCGGTATCTGAGGGTTAAGCCTAAGACTTTAGATAACCGTTTAGGCTTATAGCCATCCACATGCCCTGACGGGAATCCAAAATCTGTGACCTTAATTTGCTCTGCATCTTTCCAAACAAACGCAACATCTTGCCCCGTTGCCGTATCACGCCCTTGTTTGAATGCATAAGACCAGCCCTCACCAAGTGCATCGACGATATCTTTCGCAACCTGCTTATTTTCGATTTCGATAAACGCAACAAGATCTATACTTTGATCAAGAATAAGTTCACGATAGAACCCAAGTTTTTTGTCGTAATCAGAAACAGACGGATCACCCTTATTGAATCTTGATCCGTCGACATGACCATCATGAGGAGTCCAAAACCACTCGGAATTAAGTGTTGCCACGCGAAGCGTTTTTTCTGCACTAGCTAGAGTCGAGACACCCACAAATAGGATTACAAAAACGACTGAGACAAATATCCGCAACCGTGACATGTAACTAAGCTTCTTGAAGCAAGTGAGAAGTCTCTTCAGCGAAGCCTGCGCCAACCTCAGAGTAGTAATTGAACACCACATCCACACCATGAGATAAAAGCAGTAGACGCTCATCATCATGCTGCGCAACGGCTGAAATCTTTCCCTTGTAATCGCGTAATTTGAGCTGTTCAATAATGTTGATCATTTCTTCTACATTAGGGATCGCGAGCATCACAAGTTTTACTCGGTCAAGATCCTGCGATTCCCAGAACTCAATATCATCTGCGTCGCCATGAATCACATTTGTGATGCCATTATTGATGTGCCCTGCAACACGTGACTCATCTATCTCTACACCCCAAACAACATTACCTCCGGCTTTAACCAGCGCGTGATAGGCACCTAAGCCAACGCGGCCAAGCCCGACGAGCATCACATCAGCGCCCTGCGCAACCTGACTACACATGGATGTATTCGCGTTTGCACGCTGAAAACCTTGCAAGCGGCCGGACAGCTTTGCATAAAACAAATGTGCTTTTTTATAGATAAGTGAGGTGATGACAAAGCTCTGCGCTGTCGTGATTGCTAGGATAATTAGCCACTCTTGAGCCAATAAACCTTCTCGAATACTAAGCGCTGCAACAATTAACCCAAACTCACTAAAATTCGATAACAGCAATGCACTAAGAAACGCCGTGCGCGCGCGTAAAGACATCACGCAAAACACTGCGTAAAATAGTATGAATTTGAGCGGCAATAACAGCAGAAGAAGTGAAGCTAAAATAAACATTGAGAAATCGGGCAAGGCTGACAAGCCAATACTCAAGAAGAAGGACACTAAGAATAAGTCTTTAAACGAGATAAGTGATTTATATAACTCGCCTGACTTACTACTTGTCGCAACTAACATCCCAACAAGCAATGCACCCAAGTCACCTTTTACATTCACCAGTTCAAATAGCGCATAGGCGCCAAGCGCGAGCATAAGCCCACTCAAGGGCAACAATTCTCCGTGACCAGTTTTATTCAAAAGCTTATCGACGAAACGAGTAAGAAGTGGCAGCCCTAGTAACAACAATGCCCAAAATGAAGGCACTTTGCCGGTCGCAACCACGAGAAAAGCGACGGCGATAATGTCCTGAATAATCAGCACACCCACTGCGATAACGCTTTGTCGACTGCGGATTTCTCCGGAATCTTCGAGTACCTTGATGACGCAAACTGTACTACTAAAACTCAGCGCGAAAATGAGTAGCGCAGTCTGTTCTACAGAGAGTTCAAAAACTAATAAACCAGCCCACGCCATTACTGCGTTAATAACGAAGCATAAGGCAATCCACAAACTCATGTGACTGATTGCCGAACCCCAAACTTCTTTTTGAATGAGGTCTCTTACATTTATTTTTAGGCCGATCGTAAAGAGCATTAAGGTAATGCCTAAATCAGCGAGTCGTTGAATATCATCCGTTAAGGTGTAGCCCGCAAAATGCAAACCGAAACCCGCGAGCAAGTATCCAACTAATGGAGGTAGGCCAAGGACCTTAGCGGTCAGACCAGAAAAATAAGCGGCCAAAATTAAGGCTATGCTCATACGCAACAAATCCTGAGGTTTTGGTGTATAAAGTAATCAATTACTTAAACAAGATACTTTTTGTTATACAAATGCTTATCGAGCTGCGGTCTAAAATCAGCGGATGCATCCATAGACTTTAAAATCCAATAATGCCCGCTAACCAGTCGATCAATATACAAACTATCAACCGGAGGTTTAAATCGTTCTAAGTTTTTGAAAAACAGACCTGTGTGCTCCATCGCATCAACATGAAGTTTTGACTCGCCGTAATTAAAAGGTTGTCCGGCAAATGGCTGAAAAAAAATGTCCCGCCAAAGTTTATAGAAGTCAGAACCAGGACTTGCTTTATTTGCCACGCGCGCCCCGAGTCTTATCAAGGCCTCATCCAAGGCTGCATAATCCTCGTCGATAGCACTAACGACCGAATCTCGATAGGCCTGAACAATTTCAGGCTTCAACTCTTTGATACAACCAAAATCATAAATAATGATTGAGCCATCGGGTCGAAATGCAAAATTACCGGGGTGTGGATCACCATGAATGCACTGACCAGAAAACAATTGATCACTCAACATTTTAAAGACCCGCTCAGCAATCACAGATCTTTGCTGCTCGGTATATCCCAGCGAAACAAGATCTTCGGCCGCATCACCCTCAACTAACCCCAGTGTTAAAACACGCTTTGTGGAATATTTATCGAAGACTTCGGGTATTATTATCCCTTCGTCTTTCGAGTGAAACTGAGCAAAACGATTTAAGTTATGAGCTTCTAAAGTGTAATCGAGCTCTTCTTTTAAACGATCTCTTAATTCATTAAACAACGCGTCGACACTTTCTTTTGGCATTTTTAATAAACCGCCAAGCTTGAGTGTGAGTTTTAATTGCTTTAAATCTGAATCAACAGAACGGTCTACTCCCGGATATTGCACCTTAACGATGACGTCTTCGCCGTTTAAAGTGACCGCCCGGTGTACTTGACCTATAGAGGCCGCCGCGTAGGGTTCTTCGTCAAAAGTCTTAAATAGATCGGTGATAGGCTTACCTAATTCTGACTCGACTTGCTCTTTAATCACTGAAAACTCGACAGGAGGCGCTTGCTTCTGGAGCTTCTTCAAGGCTTGCGAGAATTCCTCAGGGAGAAAATCTTGAGTCTGAGAGACGATCTGACCGACTTTCATTACCGCGCCTTTCAACTCGCCAAGCGTTTCTGTAATGTCATCAGCCATTTTTTCGTAACTAGCGGCTTTTCGACGATCACGATCATCGCCCTTACTGACAACATCAACTAGTTTGTCACCTGCATATCGTGCAGCAACACTAGCCGTCATCCCTGCAAGCTTTACAAAACGCTTTGTTCGGCTCTGAGCCGGTTTCTTCCCTGCCACCTGCTTACCTGTCACCTACTAATCTGTCACACAAAACAACGTTGTACTGGGGAAAATCTATCTGCTGCTCCCCTGCTTTTAGACTCAAATTAAGCCGATCATTATTTTTCAGCACGCCGACACCTTTTGGAGTACCGGTAAACAAAATATCCCCTTTACGTAAACTGAACACAGACGTAACTTCTTGTATTAAGGCAGGGATATCAAATAGCATGTCTGAAGTCATACCATCTTGCACGACCTCATCATTAATAAGGAGCTGGAAATTAATCTGGTTCAAATCCTGATCACTGAAAGGAATAAAAGACGTGAGTACTGAAGCGCCATCGAAAGATTTCGCTCTTTCCCACGGATGCCCCTTTTCTTTTAATTTAGCTTGAAGCCCACGATCCGTGAGATCAAGCCCAAGTCCTAAACCAGCAATATCCTGACTAACATCGACTGGAGCGTCGACGTTTATGTCCCGCCCGATTAAGACAGTGAGTTCAGCCTCGTAATGAATACCTTCGCGTGGAATTACGACTTGCTCACTGGTTTGAATAGTAGATTCCGGTTTAATAAATAGAATTGGCGCCTTGGGTATGGGATTGTTTAGCTCTTTCGCGTGCTCCGCGTAATTTCGGCCAATACACACAAGCTTTGAGCAACGCGCGTCAAACTCTTTACCGTCAAACCAAACCGGCTGATACATCTACTACTCCATAGGTTAATTAGTCGAATATTTTGCCAGGATTCATAAGTCCTTTCGGATCGAATACCTGCTTGATACCTTTCATCAAAGCAATGTCTGCTGCGCTGCGTGTGTATTGCAAATAATCCTTTTTCACAAGACCAACCCCATGCTCAGCAGAAACACTCCCGCCATGCTTTTCAACGATATCAAAGACCCATTTGTTCACATCAACACATTTTGCGAAAAACTCATCCGCGGGCAAATCTTCTGGCTTCAGTATGTTGAGGTGTAAATTGCCATCTCCGATATGACCGAACCAAATTATTTCGAAATCAGGGTAATGCGTGGTGACAACCTCGTCGATTTCCGTGAGAAACTCGGGGACTTTTGAAACCACGACGCTTATATCGTTTTTATACGGAGTACGCGGCGCAATCGATTCAGAAATCCCTTCACGTAAACGCCATAAGTTCATAGCCTGCGTTTCGCTTTGGCTAATCACCCCATCAATTACCCAGCCTTGTTCAACGCAGTGTTCAAACAACTCCATCGCCGAATCCATTACCGCGTCATTGCTCGCCTCAAACTCTAGCAAGGCATAATAAGGTGCTTCAGATTCAAACGGCGCTGGCACATCTGCGTGCGCACGCACATGGTCCATCGCTTGATGTGAAAAGAACTCATAGGCAGTCAAATCGAGCTTGCCTTGGAAAGACTTAAGAACATCCATCGTATTAGTAATATCGTTAAGACCCAGAACAAGTACAGTCAGATTCTCAGGTTGACGCGTCAGGCGCATGGTAGCTTCGGTAATTAAACCCAAGGTACCTTCTGCACCAATGAACAAATGGCGCAAGTCATAGCCAGTGTTGTTTTTGAGCAAATCAGAGTTCAAGTTCAGAACTTCGCCAGCGCCGGTGACGACAGTTAAACCCAAGACCCAATCTCGTGACATACCGTATTTGATTACCTTGATTCCGCCAGCATTGGTACTCAAATTACCTCCAATTTGGCTTGAACCGGCAGAGGCAAAGTCAACCGGATAGTAAAGACCTTGTTCTTCAGCGAAATTCTGTAATTGCTCAGTGACTACGCCAGCTTGAACTTTGACACAGCGATCACTTGCACTGAAATCAACGATTTGATTCATGTAGTCAAAGCTAACGACGACCTCTCCATTAGTCGCGACAGCACCACCGCTTAACCCTGTACGCCCACCAGATGGAACGATTGCAAACTCTAGTTCGTTTGCCAGCTTAACGATGGCTTGCACCTGCTCTGTACTGCGCGGAAATGCAATGGCCAAGGGTGCCACCTCATACATCTTTGTCCAGTCTTTACCGTGCGTAGCTAGTGAGTCTGCATCTGTACGAAGCTTTCCCTCATCTAGTATGTTTGTTAGCGCATTAATAATTTGATCAACAGCGGCCATGCTTTCCTCGCGTACTACTAAGTTTTCAAGTTGGAGTGATTTTACACGACTAAATGCGCATTGCACTGGTCGATTAGGTAATCTTTGTGCATAAATAAATACGCTCAGTGAATAGCAATTATTAATCAAATATCAGTAATTTATAGATCAGTACAGAAGCACCGAATTAGAAACCTGTGGTAGAATACGCGCCCTTTCATTACCGTAGCCAGCCTATCATTAAAACTATTGGTCTGGCATTGAACAAAAAGGTAGAAGTAAGTCATGGCAAACACGTCTTTGGATAAAGCAAAAATCCGGGTTCTTTTGTTGGAAGGTGTTCATCAGTCAGCTGTAGATATTCTGCACAAAGCTGGTTACACAAACATCGAGTACCTCAAAACGTCTCTTTCCCAAGAAGACCTTATTGAAAAAATCAAAGATGCTCATTTTGTTGGAATTCGCTCACGCACCCAACTTACCGAAGAAGTATTTGCAGCTGCTGAAAAATTGATCGCTGTTGGCTGTTTCTGTATTGGGACAAACCAAGTCGATCTTGATGCAGCTACCCGCCATGGCGTTGCGGTATTCAACGCACCATACTCAAACACGCGAAGTGTGGCAGAACTCGTTCTTGCAGAAGCCATTCTTCTATTGCGCGGCGTACCAGATAAGAACGCTAAAGCTCATCGCGGCGAATGGCTCAAATCCGCAGCGAACAGCTACGAAATCCGCGGCAAGAAACTCGGCATTATCGGCTACGGAAGTATCGGTAGTCAGTTAAGCGTATTAGCTGAAGCGCTAGGCATGAATGTTTACTTCTATGACGTAATCACTAAGCTTCCTTTAGGAAACGCGCGCCAAGTTGACTCGCTAGAAGAGCTTCTAGGTATGTGCGATATTGTGAGTCTTCATGTTCCGGAAACTGCAGCAACACAAGACATGATCGGTGCGACCGAACTTGCGCAAATGAAGCAAGACGCGATTCTAATCAACGCTGCACGTGGCACTGTCATCGATATCGATGCACTTTCAGCATCGCTACGCGAAGGCAAGCTGCTGGGCGCAGCGATCGACGTATTCCCTGTCGAACCTAAATCAAACGATGAAGAGTTTGTGTCTCCTTTACGTGAATTCGACAATGTCATCCTTACACCGCACGTTGGCGGAAGCACAATGGAAGCACAAGAGAATATCGGTTTCGAGGTTGGTGAGAAACTTGCCACCTATAGCGACACTGGTACTTCAGTGACATCTGTAAACTTCCCTGAAGTCGCATTGCCTGCACACCCAGAAAACCACCGCCTTCTTCATATCCATGAGAATGTTCCAGGGGTTATGTCTGAGATCAACCAAGTATTCAGCGAGAACAACATCAACATTTGCGGCCAGTATCTGCAAACTAACGAGAAAGTTGGCTACGTAGTTATCGATGTCGATAAAGAATACAGCGAACTTGCTCTAGAGAAGCTGCGTAATGTTCGTGGTACGGTGCGAGTGCGCGTACTGTTCTAAGCGATTCAATCATAATGAATCCCAAAAAGGCTGTACTATTAGGTACGGCCTTTTTTATATGTAAAAGCCGCCTTCACACAGTTGTTCAAGTACTTATTACACGTTAAGTTAATGCTTCCGATAACAAGTAATAAGAATAAAAATGAGCAAACTTCATGAACGCCACTTTGGCGAAACGCAAAATATTGTACGCGCAAATGTAAGACGCTTTGTCGATACACATATCAACCCGTTTATTGATGAATGGGAAGAAGCCAACGAGTTTCCGCGCGAGCTCTACAAACTTGCTGGCGAGGCAGGTCTTCTCGGGATTGGTCACGATGGAGAGTTTGGCGGCGCTGGCGGGGACGTATTCACCAAAATTGCAGCATCAGAGGAACTCATGCGATCAAGCTCTGGTGGACTTGTTGCGAGCTTAGGAAGCATAGATATTGGTTTGCCACCCATCGCTCGTTGGGGCTCTAACGAACTGAAACAACGAATACTCCCTGATGTTATTCTCGGCAATAAAGTTATTGCTCTTGCCATCACAGAACCTTCCGGCGGATCAGACGTAGCAAACATCAAAACCACAGCTAAAAAAGATGGTGATTATTACATCGTCAATGGCAGTAAAACCTTTATTACAAGCGGGCATCGCGCCGACTACTATACAGTGGCGGTTCGTACCGGTGGCGATGGCTACGGCGGAATCAGTCTATTACTTATAGAGCGCGACACCGAAGGTTTTACGAGAGGTAAAAACCTTAAAAAAACAGGATGGTGGGCAAGCGATACAGCAGAACTGTTCTTTGATAACTGCAAGGTGCCCGCTTCGAATCTTATTGGTGCCGAGAATGCAGGATTTTTGGCCATCATGTCGAACTTTGAAATGGAACGATTAAGCCTTTGTGTGATGGCCAACATGACATCAGAACTTGCACTCGACGAAGCGCTCGCTTACGTGAAGCAGCGAGAAGCTTTTGGCCGTCCAATCGGTAAATTTCAAACCATCAAGCACAAGCTTGCAGAAATGGCGACAGCCCTAGAAGCGAGCAAAACATTTACCTATTCACTCGCACAAGCAATTAGTGAAGGCCAGCCGGTCATCAAAGAAATATCAATGGCAAAAAATCTAGCAACGCAGACCAGCGATAAAATCACTTACGATGCAGTGCAAATATTTGGCGGAATGGGCTTTATGCGTGAATCGAAAGTAGAGCGTTTAGCGCGAGATAACCGGATTCTCTCGATTGGTGGGGGAACCTACGAAATAATGAATGAGGTGATTGCCAAACAGCTAGGTCTATAGTCGCCCCCAGCCATTAACCTTCAACTAGACAGCACGTTACTAAATCAATCAGTGCGGGAGCATAAAGCTATTTCACTTTACTCCCCTTGCTTTACTTCTCTCACTAAGCGTCAGATTGAAGACTCAATAATACTGAAGACCTTCTGACGATATTCAGCAGATTCACCAACCAAGTGATGACCAGCGCCATCGACCACACTGACCTTCACTAAAGGAAAGAGTGTTTGGTAGAACGGAAGATTAAAGGTCCAGTCCACCGTTGTGTCATCGTTTCCTTGAATCAAACTCAATTGAGCACCGTTTATAAGACCGCTTACTGTCGCTCGCTCAGACATTTTTGGAATCCAATTACGTAGAGCTCCGACCCAATCAACTGACAAACCATCATGCTGCAAAGGATCTTTATTCTGAACAAAATCTAAAAATGCTTGATCGTGAGAATTATCTTTAAAACTACGAGGCCAGTACTCTTTGCGACCTTGCAAAATACTGTGCGCAAATTCCGCCATATGCCAACTCTGCGGCTTCATTAATGGCGCCAACATAAATACATGCTTTAGATTAAGCGGCGATAACACCGTCGCCGACTCTTCTGAACTTAACAAGTCTGCCAAGATGGCTGCGCCCGTGCTCTGACCAAGCAAATACAAAGGAAGTTCACTATCGCATAACGCAAGTATACTTTTTAGCGCAGGCTGATATTGCTCAAAGGCATCAATACTGGCGCGCGCGCCACTCGATAAGCCATGCCCGGGCAAGTCAAATGCAACAACGCGCAGGCCATTAGCAAGAAGGCGCTTCACGATATTTCCATAAAGTCCTGCATGATCATAGTAACCATGAACGATGACTACCTGCCCTTTGATTTCCATTGCGGGCTCAAAAATCTGAGCAACTAGATCAAACTCAACAGACGGCACTACTTGAATTGACTGCGACTTAGCAAGTCCGATCGACAACATATCAATATTGTAAAAATCGGCATAAGACTTGTATAACAAGCCGGAATGCGACTGAGGTTTGCCGCTTAACTTTAATGAACGAGTACTCAGGGCGAGTAAAAAACGATCTCTATCCCAAAACATGTTGAATGGTTCTCACTGACTTAGCGTTTAACATTCGTTATCACCGTGCACCACCAAATGGATCAAGATTTTAGTTACAATTCGCAGCATAAGATAACGAAGCGGTTACTCAATAAACCGCCGATAGTTGAATACTTTTAAGTATAACTAACTTGCGAGATACAGCCTGTGAAAATCAATAATCAAGCACTAAGTGTGATCGATGTCGTAGTAGCCACCACAGTGAGTTTTATATTTATTGGTTTTCTATATCAACACGTGTATGTGTAAGCTGATTTAGTTTAAATAAAAAAGCACGCTTTTTAGCGGGCTTTTTTATTTGGTTATCTCACTCAAAGTCAGAGAAAGGCTGAGCATAAAATCGATCGTAACTTA
The DNA here is from genome assembly GCF_001635725.1 of Oleiphilus sp. HI0066. NCBI lineage: Bacteria > Pseudomonadati > Pseudomonadota > Gammaproteobacteria > Oceanospirillales > Oleiphilaceae > Oleiphilus > Oleiphilus sp. HI0066. The sequence continues at coordinate 28,966 of NZ_LWFH01001200.1, read as the reverse complement.
AGGCTTCGTTAGCATATAACATCAAAGAACGACCATCTTTCTTAATCATTTCTACTTCGTACACATTCGCCTTAGAATTATTAGTAATTGTTTCAGCATCAGACCAAGCTTCGTTCCATTCAATATTGTGCAAAAAACGAAATGTAGTTAAAAAAGATCCCTGAGCACTAACAGCCAAATGTGCATTGCCTTCTCTATCCGCAGATAACTGGAGACCAGTGTAATCACCAGAGAGAGAGTCAATCGTTTGTACCGGAACTAACGAATACGCATTCGCGCCATCAATCGGAAAATATCCCTGCGACTTAATAAAGCTGGTAGAAACTCCCTTTTCAACCCAAGCAAAAAGGGACTGACCATCTTGAAACACCGATAATCTTTTATCTGTTATATCGCCTTGGCTTGGATTAACAGTAACAGGGTCATTCCACCTAAAACCATTAAAGCGCGACACTTTCAAGCGCGTCGAACTACTCGCACCCTCTAGCCATGCTGCGACGCCGAAGCCACTAGCATCAAAGCCAAGCTCAGCTTTGGAAAGCGAGCTAACCGATATATAGACAGATTCTCTAGAAAAAGTGCCTGCCGAATACGTCATCGTACTCATCTCATACCCACTAACAGTGCCACCATTATACAGCTCGCTAACGAACGACAAGAAAGGTAAAGTGGCACCAAGATCTAACTCAGGAACTTGAATTAAATCAGTCGCAATAATTTGATCTGAAGCCGAACCAAATTGCTGGTTTCCGGTTAATGACAACTGGTCATTGGCTAGCTCCAACACATCTACATTTAAGATATTATTATCAATATAAGACAGTAAGAAAGTGGCATCTTTTGCATGATGCAATCTAAAGTCGGACAACGCTGCCCCACCAATGATTTGCTTTAGAACAACTCGAGGCCCCTGATCTCCACATCGCGATAACAACGAGCGTGCTTGAGGGGCAACACTCACATCTAAATTAACCCAAACGGTGCACACAAGGTCTGAACCAGTGGTGCCAGTTCGAGAAGAACTATACTGAGTCACATTACCTTCAAACCCGGTTCTTATAGTGTCTAGTGCGGCAATATAATCGAACCTTACTACCGAGTTACCAAATTGCCCTGTCGTCGTATCGAACTCTTTAGAATAAATTCTCTGGTCTACGCCCCCTCCAATATCTTCCGTCTGTAACCAGCGAACCCAACCTTTGTCGCCAACGTCAATATATGAAAATGCAGATGATTTATTTGTTCCAGCGTGCGCAAACTCATTCATTGGTATTGCAGACAACCAAGCGCCATCTTCGGTTTGAAATTGAAAATCGATATCTTCAACCAAATAATTCCCCGTGCTTGCTTGCCCATTTGGTCCAACGCTTTCAATGAGCGAGACATCTTTCACGGTAGTATCAAACTCTACGGCATAAGAAGTTGCTAGTGCTAACCTTTCGGCCGCTGCAACTCTTACACTTGTCGCCAACCGCTCTACCACGCGTTTTTCTACAACATTATCTTCATCACTGTCAGCATCGTCTTCATTCTGCTCCTCCTCTTCCGCAATCACTTCAGTAACTGTTATAAGTCGATTTTGAACTTCATACGAAAACGCTCGCTGATCCCCCACCACTGGATCCCTCGTAGAGGAGCCTAAAATAATAGTAGAGTATATGTCACGACCTTTAAGCGAATAAAAAGACAACCCATTCTTAAGAGAATTCTCATCCAACAGCTCATCAAAATTCACGATAAAATCTTGATTGCTATTAACAATTGAATCTTCATTAAGCGGCGGTTCGATTCCGAGACTACTTGGCGCTACACCATCTAATTCCACTTCAGGCAGAACGCCACCGTTGTTACTGCTTGAACACGCAGCAACTGAACATGCCGAAATAACAATTGATATAGTCTTTAAAAAAGAGTGCACAGGCAGATACTTCTCAATAAAACAAATATTATAAGCGAACTCGTAATCAACGTAACGAGAAGCGGTTCATAGGAAAACCAACAACAAAAAAGGCCGCTGACAAACAGCGGCCTTAATCAGATCAAACTGACACTATACTAATGTTAGTGCGCAGAGATCGTCCAACGCGTGTCACTTTCAATATCTGTCCAGTATAAAGAACCAATGGATTGATCAGTGTCGCCAAACTTAAGCGCGCCAATTTCCATATCGCCTTTAAACTTCGTATTGAGAGCAATACCATCACGCCCCATAGCTTCGATCACAGCAACGGGATCACCGTTACCAATTAGAGCAGGGTTAAGTGATGCTAGATCAAGACCTGCAGTGTTGCGTACTGCATAGATCTCACGCTCAGATTGCGCGAAACCAAATGCAAAGTCACCATTTAGATCTGTAACATCACCACGTACGTTATTGATCTTCATGTCTTCAATCAATACGCCAGCGATGTCTAAGTAAACGTCAAGATCAGTTACGTTAACGTAGGTGTTCCAATTGATCTTAGAGTCAGCATTGCCAACTGTGTCGATGTCTTTCACACCGTCACCATTCACATCTAAACCAAAGCCATTGCCGTTGTTTTCAATATGAATATCAACTGGACCTAAGTAACCGTTGATCGAAAGATCAGAGATCAACACTGTAGTCGCTGAATCACCATCAGAGTCCACACCAGTACCCGTATGAGTATTGTATGCATCACCAATAGAGTCACCAGCTTCAAATGCAGACGATGCAATACCGATTGCATCAATACTGAAGTTGAAATCTTTACCCTTCGTATAACCGTTACCAAGGAAATCACTAAACGTTACATCAGCGATGGTTCCGTCAGCGATCAGGTTTTCTACACCACCTAATTTTTCCCATGCATCTTTAGCGCTAACGTGGATCAGTAAGTCACCATCACCATACGTTTTTTTCGCACCAATAGTCATTGGGCCAGTGGTAGTCGCGTTATCTGAAACCAGTCCTGCTGCTTGCGCGTCAGTGACTGTTACACTACCAGATTGAGCTAAAATAAACTTCGCTTCATCAGGGTTACTGTTAGTTGCCGCAGCAATTGCTTGGAACTCAGCCGCTTTACGCACGCCAGAGAAACCAGTTTCCAGGTAATTATCAGCATAACCACTAGAGGTATCAGTACCGTCACCAGCAATATCAAGCTTTACACGAACGTTGTCGAAAAATCCGCCGACTTCAACATTTTCATTCGAACCAAAACTAATACCCGTTAGATATACCGAACCCGCATCCTTATACATGAATTCGCCAATACTGTATTTAGTTTCAAGGTCGATAGTCAGGCCAGCTTGACCCGTCATCTCACCCATTGCCGAATCGTCTAGCGCTTTAAGCTCAGCTTGAGCGCCTGCAGAGATTGCGGCTACCGCAACAGCAAGAGCAGTCTTGTTAACTACAGACATAATAGCCTACTCCTTATTATTGTTTTTAACCAAAAAAAGCCGCTCATGGGAGCGGCTTTCTCTGAGATTAACTCAACATATCAAGCGATATTAGTGAGCAGAGATAGTCCACTTAGTGTCGCTCTCGATGTCAGTCCAGTACAATGCACCGATTGACTGATCAGTATCACCAAACTTAAGTGCGCCGATTTCCATGTCGCCCTTGAATTCAGTGTTGATTGCTACACCGTCAACACCGATTGCTTCAGTTACTGCAATAGCATCGCCGTTACCGAATAGACCTGGGTTAGTAGCAGCAAGCGCAAGGTTTGCACCAGCAGTGTTACGTACCGCGTAGATTTCACGCTTAGACTGAGCGAAACCGAAAGAGAAGTTTCCGTCTAGGTCAGTAACGTCACCACGTACGTTGTTGATCTTCAAGTCTTCGATCAATACGCCAGCGATGTCTAAGTAAACGTCAAGATCAGTTACGTTAACGTAAGTGTTCCAGTTGATTTTAGAATCAGCGTTACCGATAGTATCGATATCTTTAATCCCGTCACCGTTCACATCGATACCGAAGCCGTTACCGTTGTTTTCGATATGAATGTCAACTGGGCCAAGGAAACCGTTGATAGAAAGATCAGAGATCAATACTGTAGTTTCTGCGTCGCCGTCTGAATCGATACCGTTACCAGTGTGCGTGTTGTACGCGTCACCAATAGAGTCACCAGCTTCGAAGCTAGAAGAAGCAAGACCGATAGCGTCGATGCTGAAGTTAAAGTCAACAGACTTCAAACCGTTAGAAAGGATAGTGTCAAAACCAGTAGTTGCGATTGACGCATCAGCGATCATGTTAGAAAGACCACCACTCTTCTGCCATGCATCTTTAAACGATACGTGGATAAGAAGGTCACCGTCGCCGTAAGTTTGCTTACCAGCGATAGAAACGTCAGTGTCACCTAGACCAGATTCGCCCCATGCGTTTTCATCGTCAAGGCCTACAGCAGTTTCAAGCTCAGAGATTTCACCAGTACCACCAGCTGCTTTCGCAAAGCGAGCATCAGCAGAACCAGCGTCAGAAGCATCAACTGCAGCCATGAATGCAGCCAAGTCACGTACACGTGAGAAGCCAGTGTCTAGTTCGTTGTCAGCGTGACCACTTGAAAGATCAGTACCATCACCAGCGATGTCTAGTTTGATACGGATGTTATCAACGTAACCTGCAGCACCTGCACCAGCGTTAACACCGCCAGCGTCGTTAGTGTTAGCGCCCAAGCTAATACCAGTCAAGTAAACAGAACCAGCGTCTTTGTACATGAATTCGCCGATGGTGTACTTAGTTTCTAGGTCGATAGTCAAACCAGCTTGACCAGTCATTTCACCCATAGTGCTGTCGTCAAGAGCTTTCAATTCAGCTTGTGCGCCAGCAGATACAGCAGCGATTGCAGAAGCAAGTGCAATTTTTTTCAGGCCTTTCATATTATTCTCCTAATATTTAGGTAAGAGCGCTTCCTCTAAGTAATGCTTATATGGAAGCCAATATTATTGTTAGATTTCATTTCCGGCTGGCTTTCGCTAACCAGTGAGTGAATATTAAGGAATTCAATCACGCGTTTCCGTGAATGGACTCACAAAAAGTTACGCGGCGTTACAAAGCTAGAATTAGTTAACGCCAGTTTGCATTTCAAACCAATAACTGAACAAAAAACAGCCAGATTAAGCGTATTTTCCGTGTAAAACTTGATTTACACACACAACTAGGAAGGTGGCGTTCGGTATTTGGCAAGTTCTAATCCTCCTTGACCTCGTAAATTCGCTATCTGTTAAGCGAATTAAATTATCGTTACACATAAAAAAGCCGCTCTGAGAGCGGCTTTTTTATGTGTATGGCGTAAAGCTTCATTTAACGTTGGTAATAAACCGGCTTCATTTCAGTTTCAACAGGCTGCCCCATTTTGACTTCACCATCTACTATATAAGGGTAGTTCCAACTGCGTGCCCATCCTGCAATATGCTCTGCAGCAACAACAATACGACGTAACATTGTTCCGTCCTCCTGCTCTTTACCTGTTACATATATCAAACCAACGGCCCACTGAGTTCTATTAGACGCCAAACCCTGCAAAGCTCTAACTAAGGCCTCAAGTGCAACTTCCTGCGGCATTTCATCTTGTCCATCTACTTTAATCGCACGAAAGTTACCGTCTGGATCCAGTGTCATCCCCATTGGTTTGAACGAGCCACGCTCTAAAAGGTCTGGCTCTACGCGTTTGAATGCCGCAATCATCATATATTTTAACTGCGAAATTGCTTGCTCTTCAGTTACCTTAGCCCGCTTTGATTGCCCTAAGCTTAGATCTGTTGCAACAGCCTCTTGCGGCTTTTCAACCATATCTTCGATACGTTGCTTCTTTTCTTCGGCGTATGCACTAAATGGCAAAACGAGTAATGCTGCTGACACAATTGCCAACAATCGAAATTTAAACATAACGGGCTCCGTTTGATTTGTTTATAGATTTATTTAAAGCCAGTTGGCACAGTGCTATTAAAACCGTTCGATTCCAAATATCATTGCGCCGCGACACTCGCGCTAAGTTATATAGACCGATATTAAAAAGCTAGCCAAGCCACTGATTTATTTGTCAATTAGATCACACTCTTGTACAAGTAACTCATAAGACGAGATTTTGAAAAAGCATAACTTCGATGTACTACACATACACGCTCTCACTGATTGAATTAATCCACGTTGCTCAAGCTCTTAATAATGTTGCCATCCTTTATTCGGACAACTCGCGCTCTTTGGTGATAACCGGCCACCCTAGCGCAACAACTAATAAACAATCTATCGACGTAACTCACCCGCCAACCCTGTGCAGCGACTTTCAAAGTTCGAAAACATTCCAAAGTGGTTGGATCGGTATAAATGGTTACGATGACGACCTTTTCTTCGCTGGTTTATATAGTTGGAGCATTAATTACAACTTCGATACCAATCAGGTAATCGTCTATTTTTCGAAGCGTTGTCCAAAAGATCTAAAGAATAGTCTTCTAAAACTGCTTGAAGAGTCTAGCGGTGTAAAGCAGAGTGAGGTATGTATTTCTTTTACGGATTTAAGTTGGGAAAAATCTCAATCTAAAGAAAGGTATGCATCAAGTCTAAACAAGATTAAATCTTATATAAAAGCTGGCGATTGCTACCAAGTAAATCTAACGCAACGCTTTGAGGCTTCCTGTGGATGGAACAAGCGCCAAGCAATTCACGCTTTTTTCCATTCGGCAATCAATTCGCATGCTGATTACTGTGCTTTTATTGAAATAGCGGATAACCATTTTGTCGCTTCTATATCCCCTGAACAGTTTATTGAATGCGACCACGGAACAATGATGACGAAACCTATAAAGGGAACCGTCAAATCAACAGGCAGAATCACAAAAGAGCAGACATCAGAGTTACAGAACTCAAAAAACCGTGCAGAGAATCTTATGATTGTCGACCTATTACGGAATGATTTGAGTAAAGTCTCGCGATTACATTCAGTGAATGTTACAAAACTATTTGATATTGAGAGCTTTAATAATGTTCATCACTTAGTTAGCACAATTACTAGTGAAATAGATTGCTCAAAACACACCCCGTTTACCGCTTTTTTAAGCGCATTTCCCGGAGGATCTATTACCGGCGCACCCAAAAAGCGTGCACAGGAAATTATCACGGAGCTAGAGGCTCACCCTCGCCGCTTTTACTGTGGGTCAATATTTATGTGGGATAACGATCTGGATAAGTTTCAATCTAATATTCTGATACGTACCGTGGAGATTGAAAAGAAAAAAGCTTTTTGTTGGGGAGGGGGCGGAATCGTGGCTGATTCTCAATTAGACGAGGAATATATGGAAAGTCTCAATAAGATCGCGCATATCACCGGAAAATTGATTGAGACTTAAACTCAGTCACGAGCAGTGTAGCTATATAACTAACCTCATCATGCAACTACCTAGTTTTTCGTAAGGCTCGAGGCAGTTTGTAAAAGTATAGTTCGCTCTTTAACAAGCATATGATACATATAACGCAATTTTTCAGGGAACACAGATTCCGTTATTTGATGAACCAGGTTTTGTTCAGTTAACGCATTAACATAGCCAAGCAATCTAGCTCTTGAGGCTCGACCTAACTCACTTTTATTCGAGCTTTTTGGAAGCCTTGGCGATACTTCGTGATGCAAATACGTAATAACGGACTTATCGACTTCGCCAAAACGAATCATTCCTTGCCCTTGCTCTAACTGATACTCAAATGCACGATTAGACTCTGGATATACTTTAACCTTAAGTACTTTGCTCAGCTGCTTCATCGCGGTGATCTGTTCTGGAGTACTCGCAACTGAGCTGACACGAAACCCTAAATCAATAGCGTGGTCTGCATCTGGGTCAAAGTAGCCATAATTTATTGCATGCAAATACATGTCCTTCGCACCATAGCTTATCCAGATTTGATCGCCAGGCTTATAATCTTTACCTGCCAAAAATGAGAAATTTTGCTTTTTAGTTGATAGCAAACGCCCTTTTTTGTCTGAGTGATTGAACATGTCTAACACAGGTAAAAAACCGAATTCTCCCCAAGCACGATATCTATAATTGAGCGCGACTTGAGCTAGCGTATCGGCATCCAGTTGCGGATCTAGCTCTAACAAACCATCAACCATGCGAGCAATTGATTTTTTCTCTGCAAGCGCAAACTTATACAGCAAAGGCGAGCCTCGTTTTAAAGTCTCCAACTCCTCATTTGTGCAGTAGTAAACGTTGTGCTCTTTGAAAAAAGACAAGGGATAAAAAGAATCAGTGTAAAACCAAGGTTCTGCCAGACCGGACATTCGTCGCGCAATGACATGAATAGTTTTCAGTTGATTCGTTAATTCAAATGGATAATCAAAGTCTATATCCATGGGCATAAGAGCTGATTGAGGCAAAGACGCGAAAATTTCATTCTTGGCAATCGGGCCTGATGCATACATGCCATAAACACCGTCGACACATCGTCTTTCAATATTTGGATGCAGCGTCATACCAACCGCTTCAGCTTGGCTTCGCATTGAAAGATATTGTTCGTAATTCATACTGCTAATTCTTCTTATTTAGATAAATGCACAAGTTTAATGACAAAGTGAAAGCACAGCTTTGCGCTAGTTCTTAGTTCGTACTATTGAGCTATGGGATTAATACTTTCAGATGGACTTACTGCCAACTCCAACTGCTCTGATACATCTTTTGCTACCGCGTCAATATCACGCATTTCTGACAATGGCGGCAGTTGCTCGAGACCTGAAAGATTAAAGTAATCAAGAAATAATTTAGTCGTGGCATAAATTGCTGGGCGACCTGGAACTTCACGATGACCTACGACCTTTATCCATTGTCTTTCTAATAAGGTCTTCATTATGTGCGAGCTAACAGCCACACCACGAACATCTTCGATTTCACCTCTGGTAATAGGTTGTCGATATGCAATCAGCGACAGAGTCTCGAGTAAAGCACGTGAATACTTTTGCGGTCGCTCTTCCCATAAACGCCCTACCCACATAGATAAATCTTTCGCGGTCTGGAAACGATACCCACTCGCGACCTTGCTTAGCTGAATACCACGAGATAAATAATCATTCTGAAGTTCTTCCAAGACCAAACGAATGTCTGATTTCTGCGGCTGTTCATGCAATTCAAACATTGCATGGAGCTTATCAACGCTCATGGGCTTGTCCGATGCCATTAACGTTGCTTCAACAATGCGCTTCAACTGCGTTAAATCGAATGAATTACTTGTTGAACGCACTGAGCCAGCTTGATTGACTTCCGTTATTTCAATGTCAGACATGATCTTGTTTTTTTGTTTATCTAATTGGGAATAACTAGATTGTCGCCGTTTTGACTAAGAAAACGCAACCGAGGGTTTCATTTAGGTTTGAATTATTGCGGAAGCAACTTTGCTTTCACGTGAATAGCGCCAAAGGCTTCTGCTTGCACGAACTCTACTAATTGCTCTTTGATCAATTCCATAATCGCCAAAAACGTAACCACAACACCTTGCCGACCTTCTTCGAGAGTGAAAAATCGCTCGAATGGTACGTAGCTAGCATCATTAAGTTGTTGCAATACAAGAGACATCCGTTCACGCGTGGAAAGCGTTTCACGCTCAATTTGATGACTAATAAAATGGTCGGACCGTTCTAGAACATTTTTTAGCGCGAACATTAGCTCATCAAGACTAACATCAGGTTGTCGAACAGCAACTTCTTCCATGTTTGCCGCGACGCGCGATGCGAAATAATCTTTGTCAAAACGAGGTAAAGCATCAATATCTTCGGCAGCAACCTTAAAGCGCTCATATTGTTGCAGGCGACGAATCAATTCAGCACGCGGATCTATTTCTTCGCCATCTTCATTTTTTGGCTTAGGTAGCAACATTCGAGACTTAATCTCTGCCAACATCGCGGCCATCAATAGATATTCTGCCGCAAGCTCAAACTTTAACTCTCTGGCTGCATCGATATATTGCATATACTGTTTCGTAATTGAAGCAACATCAATATTCAACACATCCATGTTTTGCTTTCGAATCAAATAAAGCAATAGATCTAGCGGACCTTCAAAAGCCTGTAATATCACTGATAATGCGTCAGGCGGAATGTAAAGATCTTGGGGAATTTCGGTGAGAGGTTTGCCATCAACAAAAGCTAATGGCAAAACATGCTGTTCATGTGTGGCAGGTGACTCTAAAGTGTTTGATAACTCAGCATTGTCATCATTTGGCGTCTGCGCTGATGTATTTACTGAGTTATCATTTTGCATAAATCGCTCGTAGTTACGCTCCGAATGAAAGGCCCATCACCTGACGGACTTCTTCAAGTGTGGCTTTCGCTGCATCACGCGCACGCTCACGACCTTCAACAATAATACTTTGCACTAACTCAGGGTTCTCTTCATATTGGCGAGCGCGTTCACGAATTGGACGCTGTTCTTCAAGTACCGCGTCAATCACGGGCTTTTTACATTCAAGACAGCCAATTCCTGCACTGCGACACCCAGTTTGAACCCACTCTTTCGTTGATTCATCAGAGTAGACTTCGTGAAGTTTCCAGACAGGACACTTATCAGGATCACCGGCATCAGTTAAGCGAACGCGCTGAGGGTCGGTTTGCATTGTGCGAATCTTCTGTTCAACGACATCAGGCTCTTCACGTAATGCAATCGTGTTGCCGTAAGACTTCGACATTTTTTGACCGTCAAGCCCTGGCATTTTAGATGCCTTGGTCAATAATGCTTGCGGCTCTGGCAAGACGACCTTACCGCCACCTTCAATGTAGCCAAACAAGCGTTCACGATCACTAATCGTAATATTTTGCTGATCTCGAATTAGCGCGCGTGCTGTCTCTAATGCCTCGTCATCACCTTGTTCTTGGAAACGTTTTTGAAGCGTTCGATATAGCTTAGATGCCTTCTTGCCCATTTTTTTGATGGCTGCTTCTGCTTGCTCTTCAAAACCTGGATCTTTGCCATACAGGTGGTTGAAACGTCGAGCTACCTCGCGCGTTAATTCAACGTGCGCAACCTGATCTGCACCTACCGGAACAAGACCGGCACGGTACACAAGGATGTCAGCGCTTTGAAGTAAGGGATAACCCAAAAAGCCATATGTTGCGAGATCACGCTCTTTAAGTTTCTCTTGTTGATCCTTATAGCTTGGCACTCGCTCTAACCAACCAAGCGGGGTCATCATAGATAAAAGTAAGTGAAGCTCGGCGTGCTCAGGCACGTGAGATTGAATAAACATGGTTGCGTTGCCAGGGTTAATCCCCGCAGCTAACCAATCAATCACCATATCCCAGACGCTTTGCTCAATGTCATAAGGCGCTTCGTAATGCGTTGTGAGTGCATGCCAGTCAGCTACAAAGAAAAAACATTCGTAATCATGCTGCAACTCAACCCAGTTTTTTAAAACACCGTGATAATGCCCCATGTGTAATTTACCCGTTGGGCGCATACCGCTTAACACACGCTGTTGTAATTCAACCGAACTCAAAACTAACTCCTAAGCAAAAAATTAAAGCGCGAGTATACAAGCTTTTATGATACTCGCTAAGGCATTTGTTGTACTTATGCGACTTGGTCTAACGCGCTTGACGCATTGTCACAAACTCTTCTGCGGCTGTCGGGTGAATGCCGATCGTACTATCGAATACAGATTTGGTAGCTCCAGCCTTGATGGCAATTGCGATACCTTGAATAATTTCACCAGAATCAGGACCTACCATATGAGCTCCCAACACTTTATCCGTGTCTTTATCTACAATGAGTTTCATCATACTGCGTTCATTTCGACCACTCATTGTATGCTTCATTGGTTTAAAGCTTGAAGCATATACGTCTACATTAAATGATTCTCGTGCTTGCTCTTCTGTTAAGCCAACCGTACCGATATTTGGTTGGCAAAATACCGCTGTAGGAATATTTTCATAATCAACTGAAGATGGTTTTTTATCAGCAAAAAACAGTTTTGAAAGATACATACCCTCAGCTAAAGCGACCGGCGTCAATTGAACACGGTCAATCACGTCACCAATTGCGTATACACTCGGAACCGACGTTTGGAAGTCATCATTTACGCACACTGCTCCGTTTGGTTTGAGTTCTACGCCTAAGTCTTCCAACCCCAAACCGTCAACTTTAGGCACACGCCCCAATGCTGTAAGAACCAAATCGGTCTGCAAGACCTCGTGGTCAGACAGGTATACTTGATACGAGTCATCGCAATGCGTGACGCTATCGATATTCGTATGAGATATCAGCTTGATACCTTTGTTTTGAACTTGCTTGGCGACAAAATCACGAATTTCTTCATCAAAACCTCGCAGTAGTTTCTCTCCTCGGAATACCACTGTGGTGTCAACACCGAGTCCGTTCAAAATACCTGCGAGCTCAATCGCGATATAACCACCGCCCTGAACAACTGCAGACTTGGGCAATGTATCTAGATAAAAGAATTCATTCGAGGTGATGATATGTTCACTACCTGGGATATTTAGTTTGTGAGGCCAGCCCCCTGTCGCGACCACAATTCGTTCGCTGGTATACTGCTGGTCACCGACTTGAACGATATTCGGCCCAACGAGCTTAGCCGAGCCGTTTATAATCTTAGCTCCGCTATTCTCTAGCAGGTTCTGATAGATGCCGTTCAAACGACCAATCTCTTTGTTCTTGTTATCACGCAAGGTCGGCCAATCGAAATTCAAGTCACCCGAGTTTGTCCACCCAAACCCCTCACCGTCTTCCAACTCCTCTATGACATGTGATGCATATACGAATAGTTTTTTAGGCACGCAACCGACGTTGACACAAGTACCACCAAGATAACGGTCTTCAGCAACCGCAACTTTTGCTCCAGAAGCTGCTGACATACGTGCTAAACGTACGCCACCAGAACCAGCACCAATAACAAACAAATCAAAATCGAATTCAGACATTTCTTACTTCAGTATGTGAATTTATAAACTAGAAACTTTTAAAAAGGACGCTCTCAGTCACGTCACCAACAGCTACACTGCCGACAATGCGATAACCAAGCTTTTCATAAAAACTGATATAGCGCATATTGCCAGTATCTAGCGCGATTCCAGATGATGCAGGATTTTCTCGGCAAACTTCTTCGACCGCAGCCATGAGCTGTTTACCGTAACCAAGACTACGGTGTTGGGCATCGACACCAATCAAAGGAAGCTCATGGTGCTCTCCGTGAGGAAGAACTTTATGAATTTGCTTATGATATTCAATGTATCGCCAAGTACTTTCAGAACCTGCCGTTAATAACATTCGCATTCGCCAAGCAAATTGCCGACTCAAATCAAGACGAACCACAGGGCTACCAACTAGAGCAACCGCGATCAAGCGACTGTCTAGTGTTAAACCGATTACTTCTTGATCTAACGAAAAGTGTAAGTGGCATAATTCCCGAATAGTGGCGCGTACTCGCTGATCATAGCCAGGACGTTCCGCTTGGAACAAATATTTGAAAGTAGGTTCGTGCTTGTAAGCACGAAATAGAATTGTTCTTGCTTCCTTAATGGCACTGGCATCAAGCCTTACTACACGCGCCTCTACTTCATCGGTGGTAATTGGCATCCTGGGACCCCTTTTATAGATGAACGAGCTAAACGTAGTGTGCTCATAAGAGCACAAGTGCAGTCAGTTTAGGACGATAGCGTCAACCTTGCACTAACAACACCGGGTTTATCTTCTTTTTCAACGGAAATTTGCTCGACCTGCACCCCAACACTACGTTCGAGAGTGCTGAGCCATGTGACTAATGTATCGAAGGACACATCTTCAACCCAGAGTTTGACCTTATTCTCTCCGCTAGGTTCAAAACGTTTTAGGTTTAATGATTGCTTTCGTGCCATGTTCGTCACAGTAGAAACCAATTGCTGGCTATTAAGATTAGAAGCATTCGACGTATTCGATGAAGAACTGCGCAGCTGATCGCGCGAACTCTTAACCAATTCAAGAAGAGCTGCTTTATCTTTTAGGTCTTGCTCGGCGCGATCCATATAGCTTTGTGCTGGCACCCACATTGCGAAGTACATAAGTGAAGTAACAACTGCGACAAACATAACTTTTAGGCTGAGCTGCTCACGCGCTTCTAGCGATTCCCAACGATCCTTCGCCTGAGTAAACAATGGACTTTTAATCATGATTTACCCTACCCCTCACTTACGCTCAAACGTCCGCGGTAATATTGATTCTCTTGAACCGCGGAACTTATTTTCGCAATCAAACCTGCCGAAACAATTGCGGTTTTCAGCTGATCCATCTGTTCAAAATTCTTAGCGCGTAGTTCGATTACTAGCTCACCGCGCTGGGCGTTAAAACTCAAGGCAGTAAACTGAATATCAGTAGAGTTTTTGCGCTGCTGGTATTGATAGCCTGCTTCGCCTAATAAGGTCAAGAATCCAACATCAGTACCTTTATTGTTCGATTGGCGAAGCTTACCTTTGATAATGCGAGCTAACCTTCCAACCGAAACATTTTTCGAATTTGGTACCGCTTGCTTGTAAGTTGCTAAGGCTTGTTGAGCCAGATCATCCGCAGATGACTGGTAGTGCATGCCCTTACCAATAAAAACACCAAGCTGTAACAAGAAAGCAATACATGCAACGCCTGCAACCCATGCCCATTGGCGCAATTGACCTGAACCCTCTTGGACGATTTTAAGCTCACCTTGGCATAGATCAATCTCTGGCGCACCCGCGTGAAAATAAGACTCTACCAATAAGTCTAAACTCGATATCGACAAGGCTTCGATATCGATATCACACCCTGGATATTGCTCTAACTCAGCCAATAAAATCTTATGATCGGCCTCATTCGCGTTGTGATCGTACACCTTAATTTTGATCGTTTCAGCGCTTTCGTCATCTGGACCAAGCAACAAAGTATCCATGTAGGGAACTAGATTTTGTGCTCGAACACGCACGGCACACTGTTTAGCGTTGACGATAGCGGTATCACCTTCGAGGCTGATAACAATATCAGCTTCAGATGAAACCAGCATCTCAGCGTCTATATACGATGCACTTAGTTGAACGTCCGGCTTAGCCTCAAGAACATCATCGTGAAACCCAATAAACAACGACTTCTCGACGCAACGCACAGGCGTACCCGTCTTACTGTTATTTTTACCTAATGCAAAATGCAGTAATTCGATATCTGTTGCTAGCTTATCTTCGATTGCGAATGCTATGGCTTGCTGGGCGTAACGGGCGTTCTTAGATGGAAGGTCAACGTTCGTACTGAAGCTCAAATTGCTCGGCCATACCAACACAGCCTTAACGCCTTCTGCTCCGTTTTGCATCAAGACTTGTTGCAAGTCATCTGTTGAAATAGCTGAGCCACCGCCGACTTTCACGCCACTCAAATCATAAAGACGCCAGTCATACCGCGCATCATTGGGTGAATAGGGTTCAACAGGTAAAAGAAAAACTTTATGTGCCATTATTATTGTGTACTCGTTTGCGAACCAGACTTAGTTATAAGGTACTTCTGGCCTTGATCACGTTGAATTAAGGTTACACTACCATCTTCTTGAGCGCGATAGAGAATTGAACGCAATCGAACTTTTCTCTCATCCAGCGTTATGCGTGTCGCTAGTTCATAAAAACTTGATGCGACACCTAAATAGGTTTGGTCTAATTTAAGTCCCTTTAAATCAGGTTCTTGAGCAAATTCTTGGATGTTTACCCAAGGCGTTTCGTCTGATTTTGACGCGAGACTCTCGGCTACCTCATCGGGCAAATTCTCAATGAGGCTTTGAAGTACTTCTGGGCTCGCCGTATTAACATTGATGGGCGCTCGACCTTGAGGGAGAGTCGATACGAAAGGCAGTAATACTTCATACGCTCCCTGGTTCACCCCCTCAATCAACAACATTTCGCTTGGATGCACGAACACCTGCCCTCCAGTGCGATAAGGCACATCCTTCGATAGATACTCTCCATCTTCATAGCCCTCAATACCGGTCGCATCTTGATTTTCATCTATCCAATCTTGAAAACGCTCTACCTTTACATCATCAAGGGAGAGTCTGTTAAGCAAACGCTTAAACCGATCAGCCATTATTTGATTCGCCACACCATCAACATAAACAAGGTCGTTGAGATTAATTCTTCCGTGTAAGTCATTAAACTGAGCTTCCAACAGAGCATTATCAACAGGAAGCAACAAGGCATCTTGCGTTTGCGCAGTATCGTCTACAAATTCGTTTTTATCTTTGTCTTCGCGCCAATCTTCTAAAAGCAAGCGCCGCGCATAAGTCTCGGACCCGAGCGCATATTCATAGGCTTGTGCGCTAGTAACCAAACCGCTCGCCCCGTATATAAATATTTTTTGTCGTTTATAAATGCCTGTTGCAAGAATCGCTACTAGCGCGAAGATCAATATGACAAGCATTAATGCGACACCACGCTGCTTTACGAGCGAGCCTTTAAACGGGGAAGATTGCGAGAATCCTAGCATCATAAATTCCCGCCTGTGATGCCATTATCAGGTGACGAATTTTGCTCTCCTGCGCCATTGTTAGAGGAACCCGTCCCATCTGAGTTGCCTTGATCACCACCGGCATTTTGATCATCACTATTTTCACCCTGCCCTCCATTCCCGCTCTGAGAGTCAATAAGCGTATTTTCCAGGTAATTCGGTAGCTGAAAAAGGCGAGAGATATTTCCGTAGCGAGGATGAGAGAGATTGATTTCTACAGCTTTTGGCAGCACTACGAAGCGGCGCATATTGTCTAATTCAGAGTCGTCAACCTCGAACTCTTGAGGTGGCCACTCGTCCACCCATGCATCACTATCATTGAGGTAACGAACAGAGAAAGATTCAACATCACTTAAAAGTCTTCGCGAAATCGCCTCCGAATCCTGGGCGCGGTCAAGAACCTTCCAATAACGCCTTATCAAATCGCCATCATCGATTGAATAAGCGACTCGCTGCGTATCTGAACGCTCTTCCTGAATTGGGTTTCGCCATCCAACACGCGTCAATTCGACGACATCAAACTCATCACCTGAAAGTAAGGCGGCAGAATAATCACCATATTCGTCTCGAATTGCACGGGGAACGACCTGTTGGAAGTCGCGAGCGATAAGTAATTGAGCACGTTGCAATTGCGACAAACTCTCTAAACTTTCCTGACCCAACTCGTAGGTGCGTATTGCAGTATTCAGCAATTGCCATGCCCCTAGGCCGATCAATGCAGTAATACTGATCGCTATCAATACTTCTAACAGGGTAAAACCATGACTGCGACGCATACGATTAATACCGACCAATGAACCCTGTTAATGAACGAATTTGCGACAATTCATTATCTTCAGACTGCCGAAGAGACACTCTCACTTCAACGCGATGGATATCTGGATTTTCTGTCGCTTGAACGGCCGTCACGACCTGCCACTCATCAGTGCCATATTCGATGTCTTCTTTATATTCTCGCGTGGCTGGCAAGCCTTCCTCAAGACGAAGCTGGGTTAACTTGTTCTCAGCAATCCACGTTGCGTAACTATTTAAACGAGCTGATAGTACGTTGTTGGTAGATGATGCACTCACTTCAAGCAGAACAACACCAATCAAAGAAAAGTAAACAAGCGCGACAAGCACCTCGATCAACGTAAACCCGCCATGGTTCGTTCGAAACATTACTGAGACTCATCTTCAAGGTGGGGTAACGATATTTCCCCAAACTCATTCAGCGTAACTTCTTTGAATATATCGAGGTCGTCTCGCAAACTTAAACGTACCGTAAAATTGGTAATCTCGCCGCTAGACAGAAACATGAAATCGGGCGTCTTTTTATCCCGCAGAGAAGAATCGCTAGTAGAACTTGAATCGTCATCATCAAAAACACTGCCACCAAATTCACTTTCTTCTTTTTCAGAGCTCGGGAGAACTACCTCTTCACCTTCTCTCTCAAATTCGAGAAACATCCATTCGGGCAATACTTGAGGTTTTAGGACTGGGCTGGTCGCGAGGGACCAATTTTGTTCTTCTTCGTTGTACGAAATGAAATCGTAAGCCTGCTCACTAATTCGAACACCGATTTCAGCATTACTAAAGATAGCTTCATTTGCCGCGGTTCGCATGAGCGCATGCATTCTATTGGTTTCTATATCCAATTCACGCGCTTGATTACCGCCGAAGCTCGTCGTAGCAAGGCCAGCGAGCAATCCAAGCAATACCATCACGACCAACAATTCAATGAGCGTAAAGCCCTTATTACGTTGATATTGCTCGGAAGAAAAAAACATAACTTAGTTCAAGTCGTGCACACTAATATCAGCCGCATCACCCTCACCGCCTTCGCGCTGATCTGCGCCAAACGAATACAGGTCGTAAGGACCTTCAGAGCCTGGGCTTACATACTGATATTCAACACCCCAAGGATCTTTTGGAACGCTTGGCAAGTATCCATCTTTGCTCCAGTTCTTTGGTTCAGGTGAACCTGATGGCTTATTAACCAAAGCCTCTAAACCTTGCTCAGTGCTAGGGTAATTGAAATTATCGAGCTTATATAAATCCAGAGCAGACGAAACGTTACGCAACTGCGTTTTAGCAACGCCAATTCTCGCTTCTTCCCCGCGTCCAAGTATATTTGGCGCTACCACTGCCACTAAAAGACCCAAAATAACCATCACAACCATGATTTCAATCAAGGTAAAACCATGTTGTTTTTTACCGTGGACACTCATTGAATAACACCTTTCTTCATTAGTTTTTTTTAGCCAACCAAGTTACTCATTCCAAGGATTGGCAACATAATCGCGAGGACGATAATTAATACCACGCCCCCCATTAATAAGAGCATTAAGGGCTCGAACAAACCGACAATCGTTTCAATTAGTGCGGCCAAATCACTCTCTTGATGGCTCGCAGTTCGCTCTAACATCTGATCCAGTTCGCCGCTAGACTCACCGCTAGCAATCATATGAACCATCATCGGTGGGAAATATCCCGTATTCTCTAGCGCTTTGTGCAGACTCGCACCTTCACTGACTTGTTTCGCGGAGTCTTGTAATGACGCTTTAAGACAGTCGTTACTGAGAACCTCTGAACTAATTTTCATCGCTTCAACTAGCGGCACGCCAGAGCTAGTTAAAATACTCAAGGTACTTGCAAACTGAGCAGTATTTGTTCCCCGACTCAATTTCTTAATAAATGGCCAAACAAGCAATTGTCGGTGCCACTGAAATCTAAAGCTGGGCCGTTTCAACATATACTGGAAACCAATAAAAGCGATCACCAACAATGCAGCTAGTAATCCACCCCATTCTGCTAAAAAGTCGCTAACGCTCAGTAAAGCTTGCGTCAAAGGAGGGAGAGCCTGCCCATTATTGATAAATACCTCAATGATGTCAGGCACCACATAGGTCAACAAGAACACAACAATAGAAATTGCAACGATCGACAATATCACTGGGTAAATAGCTGCTAATTGGATTTTCTGACGCGCAGCCTGACGTCCTTCGGTATAATCAGCGAGTCGATTCAACACTAAATCTAAATGCCCGGCAGTTTCGCCAGCTGCAACAGTTGATCGATATAACTTAGGGAAAGCCGCGGGGTATTCCGCCAAGCTATCTGCCAAGGTAAAACCTTCTAAAACCTTCGATCGAATCGCCAAAATCATACTGCGAATATTAGGTTTCTCACTTTGAGAGGCCACGGCACTGAGCGTTTCTTCGATAGGGATCCCGCTTTGAACTAATGTGGCGATTTGGCGAGTAACTAAAGCAAGATCGCGTACGCTCAAACTTGGCTTACGCGCTAGAAGACTTTTAGACTGTTTTTGTTCAGCCGCTTGATTCGCCTCGAGCGGCATCCATCCTTTATCTCGAAGAGACTGACGCACCTGACGCGCGGAATCCGCTTCTATAACGCCTTTCTGTTTTTTACCACGCTCATCAAGAGCGACATATTCAAAGGCTGCCATAACTAACCTTTGTGTGTGACACGTAAGACTTCTTCAACAGTCGTCACACCATCTAAGATTTTCCTTGCCCCATCATCAAAAATTGCAGGGGATTTTTCTCGAGCGCAGGCTTCTAGTTCTTTCTCACTTGCACGATCGTGGATCAAGCTACGCATCTGATTATCGATCTCGATAATCTCGTAAACACCTAATCGTCCTTGATAGCCTAAGTGATTACATTCACTGCACCCTTTGGCACGGTATAGGGTTGGTGGATTTTTAGGATCAACTCCTAGCAATCTGCATGTTCCCTCATCTGCAACATACGCTTCTTTACAGTCATCACAAAGCACTCGAACTAGACGCTGCGCAATAATTCCAACGAGACTGCTGCTAATCAAGAATGGCTCAACACCCATATCCATCATACGGGTTATAGAGCCAACAGCCGTATTAGTATGCAGTGTAGACAGCACTAAGTGACCAGTTAAACTGGCTTGAACTGCAATTTCCGCCGTTTCTAAATCCCGAATTTCACCGATCATCACGACATCTGGGTCTTGACGAAGTATGGCGCGCAAGCCTCTAGCGAAAGTCATATCCACTTTCGTATTTACTTGGGTTTGACCGACTCCTGGAAGGTTGTACTCGATCGGATCTTCGACCGTAAGTATGTTTCGACTACGGTCATTAATCTCAGACAATCCGGCATATAGTGTGGTTGTTTTACCAGAACCAGTCGGACCCGTGACCAGCATAATTCCATGTGGCTGAGCCAAAATAGATTTCAGCGTTCCGCTATCACGGTCAGTCATGCCTAAGTGTTGGATGCTTAGCCGCCCCGCGTTTTTGTCTAATAGACGCAGAACGATGCGTTCACCATTTGCTGACGGCATTGTGGATACACGAACATCTACTTCTCGCCCCCCAACACGAAGAGAGATACGACCATCTTGCGGAATCCGTTTTTCGGCGATATCTAATTTAGACATAACCTTGATTCGAGAAACGAGCAACGGCGCCAAAGCACGTTTTGGCTTTACGATCTCACGCAAAATGCCATCAATACGAAAACGCACGACAAGCTGTTTCTCGAAAGTCTCGATATGCACATCGGACGCCCCTGTTTTAACAGCCTCGGTCAAGATCGCGTTAATCAACCGGATAATAGGAGCGTCGTCTTCTTGCTCCAAGAGGTCTTCAGTTTCAGGCACTGAGTTTGCAAGGCTTGCAAGGTCCATATCGTCACCCAAGCCCTCAACCATTTGCATGGCCTCAGCTGAGTCACTTTGATAAGACGCGTTTAATGCTTCTTCGAATTCTTGCTCACTAACTAATTCAAAATCCAGCGAGCCACGAGTAACACGATTCACTTCTACGAATGCGCTATTAGTGATTCCAGCGCGATACAAAACCTTTTGTTCGTCATTAACCAACGCAATAACAACCCCCTGTTTTTTAGCGAATGTGAAGGGAAGCCTTTCAAACTCGGGGATTGTTGACGGTAGGTTTTCTTCTAGCTGATCAGGTGCGGGTGCGAGTTCGGTCACGCAACTCTCTCTATCATCTCAAAAATAATCGGGGCAAAAGCCAAAACGAATTGCCAAAACAGGACGCCATTCTATGTGTATTTATCGGCGCACCGTAAGCACAGTACATTAAATCATTGTAAGTCGAGTTTAAACTGAGCCATGCGTCACACCCGTCACGATGCCGTAAACTATGCGCCGATTTAATTAGCGAAACACAGATAATGGACTAAATTATCAGACCTCATAGCCGATATTAATTAACACAACGCTATGACAGCTTGTTTACCAAGTACATCAAGTTAGAAAAAACAGGAGTTTTCTTGAATAGCCTAATGTCCCCTGCGATTGCATTAATGAATCGCCTTAGCTACACACAAAAGTTCGCGTTAATCAGTATTCTATGGATACTGCCGATTGCCGCACTTGGATGGATTCTTCTTTCTCAGCTTCAGGATCAAATTAGCGACTCTAAAAACAAGTTAGGGGGCGCAGGTATATACTTTTCGCTACTGTCGTATGAACACAACTTTCAGCGTCAGATTGACTTTGAGTCATTAAATCGACAGCGTCAAAATATGGCGTTCGCAAATCAATCTCGGCGAAGCAATAATTTAAATAACGATCTATTGGAAAACATCTCAGAAGATTTGAGTGTGCTAAACCCAGAGATCGTTGAAGCTTTGAAAGCGGCGCAATCTGATGTCATTAATACTCCTCAAGACCTTGATATTGCCAGCCAGCGAAACTCGTATAAGAAGCTAGAAAGCTCTGTTCAGCAATTGGCTCTAGACGTTGCCCAATCGACCCATTTGGCTTTAGACGAAGATCCGTTGATCCAGTCATACTTTCAAATCGCTTCAACCTTAAACAACTCTCTATCACCACTACTTGCGCAGGTCAGAACCTATGGCGTTTATTCGTTATACGATGGCAACCTTAGCTATCTCGCAAGCGATGAGCTCAATCGTCAATACGAAGCTCTACTGTTAGCCCAAGACAAGTTGAACGCACTGCTTGAGCAAGAAGGCAATATAAACCCCGAACTCAAGCAAGCGCTCAGCAGTATCAGTTCAAACATCAACAAGCTAAATACCACCATCGATGAAGACCTAATGAATGCGGTGCGTTTATCGCTAGACTGGCAGCTGTTCAGTAATGAGATCGATGAAACCTACGTACAGCTCGAGAATTTAAATGAGATTGCGGCGACTGAATTAAGCGATATTCTTAAAGCACGCATTCAAGAACAGCAATCTTATTTGGTTTACCTGTTCAGCACTATTTTTGTCGTATTGATCGTAATTGCTTATCTGTACACGGGCTTTTCGATGTCTGTGAAGCGCGCGATTGAATCTTTCTCGGTAGCTGCCAAACGCGTTGCTTCAGGCGATCTCACCGTCAAAATGGAAAAGCAATCGTCAGACGAACTTGGCGCGCTCACGTACTCCTTTAACGATATGACCATGCAAGTCAAACAGCTCATTGAAACAGCTCGCTTCATGATTAATGGCTTATCGACTGACGCAAACAAGCTCAACGACATTGCAACGGAAACACGCGACACTTTCCACAAACAAAAAGCTGAAACCGATGAAATCTCAAATGCGATGACCCAAATGGTTGCAGCAGTTGGTGAAGTCGCTCAAAACACGGCTCAAACCTCTGAAGCGGCGCAACAAGCTGAGGCACGTGCACAAACTGGACAATCGATCGTTCAAGCAACCGTTACAGCTATTGATCGCCTAGCGAACGAAATAAAACTTTCTGTCGACCACATCCACAAGGTATCGGACGACAGTAAAGAAATTACGAATGCATTGGTCGAGATTAAAGCCATTGCAGAGCAAACCAATCTTCTCGCTTTGAATGCCGCGATCGAAGCTGCTCGAGCTGGAGAACAAGGACGCGGCTTTGCCGTGGTAGCTGACGAGGTACGAACCTTGTCACAGCGCACTCAAAAGTCGACCGAAGATATCGATTTAATGGTAGACAAACTCCACAAAGGTGTTGGTCTTGCTGTCAACTCAATGACCAAGAGCCACCAAACGACTGATGAAACGGTTTCACACAGCGCTGAAGTCAGCGCGGCCCTCGAACAAATCGTAAACAGCGTAGGAAGCATTGTTGCGATGAGCCAGCAAATTGCAGGCGCCGCCGAAGAGCAGTCAATGATGACCGAGCACATTCAAAACAGCGCTCAACAAATATCTCAACTTGGAGCTCAGTCTCAAACAAATGCTGACGAATCTCTGACAGCAAGTGATCAACTTATGTCTAGCACGCAGAACCTTGAAGCCTTAATCAACAACTTCAAAATTTAACGCACCACTCACTCTCTGGCGCACCTTTATGATAAGTTTATAAATCGTGCGTCAAACTATTTGTATGACGGCACCGTTTAATAACAATTACATTATGAATCGTCGCGGATTTTAGTAAACATGCTCGCTAAACAATTTCCATGGATCATCGCACTTTTATTACTAGCGGGTTCGGTCGCGGCAACTGCATACCAGTTATACCCATTTTATTTAGATGAAACCTCGAAGAAAGAGCAGCAGGCTTCAAACATTCCAAAACAAGCGATCACACCAGAGCGAACACCCAAAAGAAATATCGCAAAATTTGAGCTTTTTGGGGACTTTTCTGCGCCTGCAGCCCAAATAACAAAACAAGAAAATCTTCCAAAAACCCGTCTTCGTTTAACTTTAACAGGGGTGTCAGCAAGCAACGATCCTAAGCGAGCCAAAGCACTTGTCGAAGGGCCAGATCGCACAACTTTGAATTACGCAATTGGTGATCAACTTCCAGGCAATGCGACTTTGCATGCCGTATACAGAGACCGAATTGTGCTTGATCGCGCAGGTTCACTCGAAACGCTCGAATTTCCTAAGCTGAGCTCCAGCAACTTCGTTGCCAGTACAACTCCTGAGCCGGAACCAATACCCACAATCACAACTCCACCAGTAGACGTAACCAACATCAACACGATGAGAAACAACCTCTCTGCCGCTGACAAAAAAAGTATTAAAGACAAGCTATCCGCACTAAGGGCCAAACTAAAACAGCCATGATGGCATTTCGCTTTAATTCTTTAACGCAATACCTCTACATTGCGTTAGCCGCAATGCTCATCACACCTGCAATGACGTCGTTTGCTGTGGAATTTAAAAATCAATTGTTAGAGGTCGTAGAGCAACGATTTGGCAGTGATGCCGCACAACGCCTTGTCGATTGGCAAAGTATGGCTTGGGACCTTAAACAGTCGTACACACAAGATGTCGAGCTAGCACAGCTAAAACAAGTTAACGATTTCTTCAACCAAGCGGCGTTTATAGACGATATCGAACTATGGGGAGACACCGACTACTGGGCGACCCCTGTAGAGTTACTAGCTAAAAATGCCGGAGACTGTGAAGACTACGCGATCGCTAAGTTCTTTACTTTGCTATTCGCGGGTGTTGACGAAAGCAAACTTCAAATCTCTTATGTAAAGGCTCTAGAGCTTAATCAAGCGCACATGGTATTGGCATACTACCCAACACCAAACTCAGAGCCACTCATACTCGACAACATCAATAAGAATATCTTACCGGCCTCTCAGCGCACGGATTTAGAACCCGTTTATGGTTTCAATGGGCTTGGCGTCTGGTTAAACCGCTTTAGTCGTAGTAATGCGAAACGTGTCGGTGATCCAAGTATTATGGATAATTGGTCCGACATGCTTCGCCGTCAAGGCATTCTCATGCTGCGAAGAGAATCAAATAAGTAAATTACAGCTTGACGTTTACGTTAACGTAACTATACCCTCTTATCCTTTCTTAGTTATACAAATGAGCGCTACATGCCTAGCTATTCAATTTCAGAGTTATCGCACGAGTTCGATATCACTACACGCACAATGCGATTCTATGAATCTGAAGGGCTATTAAGTCCAAAACGTGATGGTCAAACGCGTATATACGCAGAAGCTGACCGGGTTCGTCTAAAGCTCATTTTACGCGGTAAACGCTTAGGTCTTTCGCTCGCCGAATCAAAAGAGCTGATCGATATGTATAAACCTCGCGGCAATAACGAAGCACAGTTAATCAAGCTACTCGAAAAAATACGCGAGAGAAAAAACATATTGGCGCAACAGCTTTTAGATATCCAAGCAATGGAAAACGAATTAAATGGCGCCGAAGAGCGCTGCCAAGAAGCACTAAACGCTTTAAGCAAATAAATATAATTACTTTTCAGGCGTTGTTGCCTGAGGATCAAAGCATTACAGGAGTCACTCATGGGCATTGCATCAATGCAACAACTTAATTTCAACCTTGGCGAAACCTGCGACATGCTACGCGACCAAGTTGCGGCGTTTACTCGCGATAAAATCAGCCCTATCGCCAGCCTTGTTGATTCAGAAAACGAATTTCCAAACGAAATGTGGCCCAAGTTTGGTGAACTTGGTTTATTAGGAATGACCATACCAGAGGAATTTGGTGGCAGCGGTCTGGGTTACATGGCGCACGTTGTTGCAATGGAAGAGATCAGCCGTGGTAGCGCCTCTATCGGCCTGAGTTACGGTGCCCACTCGAATTTATGCATTAACCAAATACACCGAAACGGTAATGACGAGCAACGCCGCAAATATCTACCCAAGCTCTGTTCAGGAGAGCATATCGGCGCTTTAGCAATGAGCGAACCGAACGCGGGAAGCGATGTCGTTAGCATGAAGCTGCGCGCTGAATATAAGGGCGACCACTACGTCCTTAACGGTAGCAAAATGTGGATTACGAACGGGCCAGATGCGAACACCTACGTCATCTACGCCAAAACCGACCCTCAATTAAATGCTCATGGCATCACAGCGTTCATTGTTGAGAGAGATTGGAAGGGTTTCTCTCGTTCACCAAAGCTCGACAAGCTTGGAATGCGCGGTTCGAACACTTGTGAGTTGGTATTTGAGAACGTTGAAGTGCCCGTCGAGAACGTATTAGGAGGTGAAAACAAGGGTGTAAAAGTCCTTATGAGCGGGCTAGATTACGAACGAATTGTTCTTAGTGGCGGGCCAACCGGCATCATGCAAGCCTGCATGGACAACGTTGTGCCGTACATCCACGAGCGTAAGCAATTTGGTCAATCGATTGGTGAGTTTCAATTGATCCAAGGCAAAGTCGCCGACATGTACACATCTCTCAACGCGTCACGAGCTTACTTATATACCGTCGCTCAAGCAGCTGATCGAGGGGAAACAACAAGAAAAGATGCCGCTGGCGTTATTCTTTATTGCGCCGAAGCTGCAACAAAAATGGCCTTAGATGCCATCCAGATATTAGGCGGCAACGGCTACATCAACGAATACGACACCGGGCGTTTGTTGCGTGACGCGAAACTGTACGAGATCGGTGCTGGCACATCAGAAGTGCGCCGGATGTTAATTGGTCGTGAACTGTTCAACGAAACGCGCTAAACGGAGCAAGCTATGCCAGTCATCAAATCAAAAGTGACCGTAGGCAGTGCGGAGTTTAATTCGCGACGCGACACAATGGATGCCTTAGTCGACGACCTACGTGAAAAACTGTCTGCTAACGCATCAACCCCGCATAATATCGCAGAGCGTCATCGAGCTAAAGGTAAATTGCTGCCTCGCGAGCGACTCGCTCATCTACTCGATCCTGGTACACCGTTTTTAGAGTTGAGCGCTTTAGCGGCGCATGAAGTTTACGACGAAGATATCCCTGCTGCTGGCGCTATCTGTGGTATCGGCATAATCAATAACACCGAATGTATGGTCGTGGTAAACGACTCGACCATCAAGGGAGGAACATATTACCCTCTATCAGTTAAAAAGCACCTTCGCGCACTTACCATTGCGGAAGAGAATAGACTGCCATGCGTATACCTGGTTGATTCAGGTGGAGCAAATCTACCGAACCAGGACGAGGTGTTTCCTGATGAAGACGATTTTGGTAATATTTTTTACCGCCAAGCAAATATGTCAGCCAAAGGCATTCCTCAAATAGCTGTCGTACTCGGCTTGTGCACAGCTGGTGGCGCGTACGTTCCCGCTATGGCTGATGAAAGCATTATGGTTCGTGAGCACAGTACAATATTTCTGGCCGGCCCTCCGTTAGTGAAAGCCGCTACAGGGGAAGAAGTAAGTGCCGAATCCTTGGGTGGTGCAGATGTTCACTGCAAAGTAAGCGGTGTTGCGGATCATTACGCTGATAGCGAAGAACATGCGCTGCAGATTGCCAGAGATTGCGTTGCACACCTTAATTGGAAAAAAGCAAATCCCATTGAACGTAAGACACCCGCTAAACCTATCTACGACTCTAGTGAACTGAATGGCACTGTACCGAGCGACTTGAAAACCCCTTATGACGTGCGTGAAGTCATTGCAAGAATTGTCGACAACTCAAACTTCCAAGAATTTAAGCAGTATTTTGGCGACACGCTCGTATGCGGATTCGCGCATATTGACGGTTTTCCGGTTGGTATCGTCGCAAATAATGGCATTCTGTTTTCTGAGTCTGCGCAAAAAGGCGCTCACTTTATTGAGCTTTGCTCGCAACGAAAAATCCCTTTGGTTTTTCTACAAAATATCACCGGATTCATGGTCGGCAAGTCGTTTGAAGAAGGCGGCATTGCCAAGCACGGCGCAAAGATGGTGATGGCCGTCGCCTGCGCGAAAGTCCCTAAGTTTACAGTCATTATTGGCGGCAGTTTTGGCGCTGGTAATTATGGAATGTGCGGTCGAGCCTATCACCCTCGGTTTTTGTGGATGTGGCCTAACGCGCGCATTTCAGTGATGGGCGGCGAACAAGCAGCAGGTGTGCTTGCTCAAGTAAAGCGCGATAGCATGGCAAAGCGCGGTGAATCTTGGTCTGACGATGATGAGGCGAAACTGAAACAACCTATTATTGATCAATTTGAAAGGCAATCTCACCCCTATTATGCAACAGCTAGGTTATGGGATGATGGCATTATTGAACCCGCGCAAACGCGTGAGGTCCTTGCCATGGCACTATCGGCAAGCATGAATAAAGACATTCAAGACACGCAATTTGGCGTCTTCCGAATGTAAGTTTTTACGAGCATTAGAGTAATACAATGTCAGAGCAATCTGTAATCTTGAAAATAGAGAACCATACGGCGCGTCTCGTGCTTAATCGTCCGGATAAGCATAATGCTTTTGGCGATGAAACAATTGCTTCTTTACTTACTAAGCTTACCGAAGTTGAGCAAAACCCTTCTGTGCGAGTACTCTGCCTGAGTGCAACAGGAAAGAGCTTTAGTGCTGGCGCTGACCTGTCATGGATGAAACGTATGGCCTCACTGGATTACCAGCAAAATCTTGAAGACGCCAAGCAACTCGCATTGTTGATGGAGACGCTTAACACCTTGTCCGTCCCAACCATCGTTAAAATTCAAGGCGCCGCGTTCGGTGGTGCTCTTGGCCTGATTAGTTGCTGTGACATTGCCATCGCGTCTGATAATGCTAAGTTTTGCTTGAGCGAAGTAAAACTAGGTTTAAGCCCTGCAACAATTAGCCCGTATGTCCTCAAAGCGATGG
>NZ_LWFH01001199.1:0-2019 GCF_001635725.1 Oleiphilus sp. HI0066 | reverse complement strand
GCGTGGTCCGAATGAAAGTGATCACTGAAAGCGCGGATTTTATTGCGCTTTCAAAACCTGCGAACGTATGTTTCCACACTGAGTTAGATGATAACGGCGAGACTCAAATTGGCTTTGTTGAATCAGTGCGATCTCACTTTAATGACGATCAACTTTACCCAGTCCATCGCTTAGATCGTGTTACAAGCGGCTTAATGTTGTTTGCTAAGGGGCCACAAGTAAATAGAGATATTTCTGTTTTGTTTCAGAACAAAACGATCAAGAAAGAATACCTCGCCCTAAGCCCAAAAAAACCAAAGAAAAAGCAAGGTCTCGTGTCAGGTGATATGACAAAGGCACGTGGCGGTAGCTACAAATTGGTGAGGACCTTCGAAAACCCCGCAGTAACGAGATTTAAGGCACATAAGCATCACGATAATTGGCTGTTTTACTTGTGGCCAGAGACTGGGAAAACGCACCAACTTCGAGTGATGTGTAAGTCGCTGGGCAGTCCAATACTTGGCGATAAGCGCTATGGTGGTGAAGACGCAGACCGTTGCTACTTACATTCTCGCTCACTAAGTTTCGAACTGCATGGTGTTAAGCACGAGATTATTGATGAGCCGGATTTCTTATAATCCGTTATCGTGCGTTCGCGCTACCTTCGCGACGCTTATCTGCTGCGCCTTTGAGCAAGTCTTTTCTAATTTGTACAGCGTGTAGACCCGAATTCAGATCTCTTTGATTTACTTTGTACCCCAAGTTTTTAAGGGCGGAAATGTCCTCATCGGACCAAGCATCTTTTTCAATATCCATGTCGCCATAACGGTTGCTGATATGAGGTGCGTTGATCGCTTCGATTAAAGGCTGTCCCCACGCTAAGAGCCGTATAAGTGAGTTTGCTACGTAGTTTATGATTCTTGATCCACCTGGAGAGCCGATGGCTAGAACTGGTGTATCACCTTTGAATACGATAGTTGGTGCCATCGATGAACGCGGTCTCTTACCAGCTTCTACATGATTGGCGATGAGGCCTTTATCGTTCTCAAATTTGAAAGAAAAGTCGGTGAGTTCGTTATTTAAAAGAAATCCTTTGACCATCACTCGAGAGCCAAAAGCATTTTCAATGGTGCTTGTGCTGCTTATGATGTTGCCTGACTTGTCGACCACCACGAAATGCGTGGTAGATGGTTGATCTACATTTATTCCCGTACTTAGCGCGATCTTGTCACTGAAAGGAGAGCCTGCTGTCAGCGTTGGACTTTTCTTCGATGTATTGACCTGTGACGCTCGTTCCGAAATATATTCTTCATTTAATAATGAGCTGGGTACATCGAAGTAAGCTGGGTCTGCGATGTACAAAGCGCGATCGGCGAATGCTAGGCGCGTTGACTCTGCGATGACATGCCATGCTTGAGGCGACTCTGGCGGGTAATCGATTAAACCAGCGGCTTCGCTTGTCATTAGAATCTGGCCTACTGTGATCGCACCGCTGCTAGGTGCTCCCATGCCGCAAACACGATGTTCTATAAATGTGTGACAAACAGGTACACGTTCAATGACTTTGTATTGTTTAAAATCTTCGATACTAAGTAAGCCTGGGTTATTCGCGCTTTGAACCGCGTTAACGATGTCGACTGCGAAGTCTTTATGATAGAAATACTCTCCGCCGCGTTGTGCGAGTGTGGTTAGCGTCTCTGCGTACTCAGGGTTTACTAATTTGGTTCCTGCTGAAAGCGGCTCTCCTTCGGGTAAAAAATAAGCCGCTGTGCTTGGGTGAGTTGATAAGCGATCTTGGTCTCGCTGCACCGACTGCGCCATTCTGTTGCTGACGATAAAACCTTCCTTTGCGATACTAATTGCAGGCTCTAAGAGTCTAGCNCACGGTAGGCTTCCATCTTTTTGATGCATGTGCCATAGCGTTGCAACTGTTCCGGGAGTGCCAACAGATCTGCCTCCCACAACTGCATCGAAAAAACCCATTTGGGTTTGATCTTTATTGAGGAATAAATCTTTTTCTGCGTCTAATGGTGCGGTTTC
>NZ_LWFH01001198.1:0-2506 GCF_001635725.1 Oleiphilus sp. HI0066 | reverse complement strand
TGATTTATCATTTGCATCAAATTTGAAACACGTGATTCTACGTTACTTTAATGTCGCTGGAGCAGATCTTGATAGCAGAATTGGTCAAGCGACGCCTGAAGCAACGCACCTGATTAAAGTGGCTTGTGAATGTGTGAATGGGGCTAGATCAGGTATGAAGGTATTTGGAACGGATTACGATACCCGCGATGGAACCTGTATTCGTGATTATATTCACGTTGATGATTTGGCGAAAGCACACGTTATGGCCTTAGATTTTATGGCACAGGGTGGTGAGTCTAGTATCTTGAACTGTGGCTACGGCCGAGGCTTCACCGTAAAAGAAGTCATTGATGTAGTGAAAGCGCAATCAGGTAAAGATTTCCCTGTTGAGGAAACTGAGCGTCGTGCAGGTGATCCAGACGCGTTAATGGCAGATAACACCAAGATCAAAGAAACGCTTGGATGGGTTCCTGATCATGACAACTTAGACGTCATTGTTAAATCCGCGTTGGATTGGGAAGCTGTTTGGCAGTCGCGTCAGGAGCAAGGATAAGTCTGTGAACTTTATTTTGGATGAGCGCCTCGCTGGCGACACAGAGTTTTTAGTCGATTGGCCATTATGTCGAGTATTGCTGATGAATGATCAGCAATACCCTTGGTGCATTCTCGTACCAAGAGTGATGTCTGATAACGATGATGTGATGAAAGAGCTGTATGAGTTGAGCGACGATCAGCGTGCTCAATTTGATGCAGAATCAGTGTTTTTGTCGAAAACTTTGATGCAATACTTTCAGGGTGAAAAACTAAACATAGCGGCCTTAGGGAATGTCGTTTCACAGTTACATATCCATCATGTCGTTCGTTTCAAAAATGACATAGCTTGGCCTGCTCCTATATGGGGGCGTCACTCGGTAAAGCCATATGACGACGCAGCGCTCACAGATCAAAAAGAAGCCTTAATCAATTTGCTAAAGCCTGCATTCGCATAGTCCTTTGGCGCTAACTATTCGAACTCGTTATCTGCAACGACACGCTGAGCCCGAAAGCTTAGCGTTTTCTCAAGAGTCTGATGTTCTTCAGCTCGATTCAGACCTTGTAACTGGTTTTGTTCTTCCTATCTATGATGAGTCTGTTAGCGCATTAACGCGCTTTTTAGATATGCCACGAACAGATAACCTGATTAGTGTTTGGGTGTTTAATGCTCCTAAGGGCGGGGCTGAAGATGCTCGTCGACGAACTGAAAGCGCGCTTTCTCATTTTATCGATGCCCTTGAGATGCAGCGTTTAAATCCACATATTTATCTTGCAAGGTTAAATGATTGGCATCGATTAATAATCATTGATCACTGCGCTCAAACTCGTCTATTACCTGCTAAAAAAGCAGTAGGCTTGGCGCGAAAAATTGGGGCAGATATAGTTATCGCGCAGCTCTCAAACCATATACCTACTTGGCTGTATTTTAGTGATGCTGACGCTATCTTGCCCTCAGATTATTTTGACCTCCCATCTTTTGAAAGCCGTCCTAGTGCATGTGTTTTAGGTGTTGAACATCAGGCAGAGAAGGGGCTAGCTAGGGAAAGCGCTTTGTATGATTTTAAACTGCATTATGTCGCTGAACGCTTGAAAGCATCAGGGTCTCCTTACGGATATATAGCGCTTGGTTCGATCATAGTGATTGATGTGGACGATTACTGTCGGGTTCGAGGTGTACCTAAAAAATCAGCTGGAGAAGACTTTTATCTGCTCAATAAACTGGCCAAATTACATGGTGTTGAAAGTATAGAATCTCCTGTTGTGAGTGTGGCTGGCAGATTAAGTTCACGAGTCCCCTTTGGTACTGGCCAAGCCTTGGAAAAAATGAAGCATGAGCACAACCAAGGCGATGACTACGGCTTCGATTCTCCTAAGACATTCGCAGATCTTAAGTACTTATATGATTCCTTAGAACAGGCGATTTTATTGGGTGAGATGGAGCGTATCATGCCGAGTTTTATTGGCGCTTTATCCAAAAACACTAAACTATTGGACACGCTGAAATACTTAGGCTTTGATACGTTTTGTCAGCATGCTCATCGTCAAGTGAATACACCAAGCCAATTTGAGAGTGCCTTTCACCAGTGGTTTGATGGTTTTTTAACACTAAAATTTGTGAACCATTACCGCTCGCATTATTATCCTCCTGTTTCTTTAGAGTCGCTGGATGCGATTAGCAATGAAATGACTCATTCATTGAAAAAGAAATATCAGGCATTAATCACTCATAGGTAGTCACTTGGCCCAACAAGTCTCTTCGTATATTCATGGTTTGGAACCATGGCAATACACCGTCTCTGCAGGCTTTACTTTGCGTGGACATTACACCCCTCCAACTGGAAAACCGGTGATTCATTTTCTTCATGGCAATGGATTTAACGGCTTGGTGTATGAAAAGTTCCTAGGGCCCTTGAGTAAACATTTCGATATCTTTTTGAGTAATGCGCAAGGACATGGCGATAGTGACGCAGGAGTTCGTCCTTTTACTGAT
>NZ_LWFH01001197.1:0-883 GCF_001635725.1 Oleiphilus sp. HI0066 | reverse complement strand
AGTACGGTGACAAAATTTCTGTGCTTGCGCATGAGGGCCATACAAATAAAGGCCAGTCTGCATCCATTAATTTGGGCTTGAAGCAAGCTTCTGGAAAATATATAGCAATCTTAGATAGTGATGATTTTTGGGAGTTGAATAAACTTGAAATTCAGGTCGCATATTTGGAACAAAATCCTGATATAGGTCTTGTTTATTGTAATGGCTACGGTGTCGACAGTGATGGGCAGCGGTACTATGACTTTTATCCAGAAGACCCCAAAGAAAATAACGATCCCAATAGAGTGCTATTGGACTGTTATATTTTGCTGCCTCAAAATTCGCTTGTGCGTAAAAAAGTATACGATCGAGTCGGTTTTTTTAACGAAGAGTATCGTTCTGCGCAAGATCACGACATGCTAATTCGTATTAGCGAGGTATGTACGTTTGCATACCTGCCAGACTATGTTTTTAACTATCGAAGGCACGAAAATTCGATTAGCACGAAGAAGCAAGATGTGCGCTGGACGACGGGATTCAAAATTCTGGAAGCTGCTTCAAAACGCTACCCATACAAATCGAGCACAATTCGCAAACGTAAAGCGGTCCTGAACTTCCGCTTAGGGCAGGTCTTTATCAGACAGGGACGATATATGAAAGCTTTGGTTCATATTTTTAAAGCGGGTATTCTTGACCCGCTTCGGAGCTTAAAAGTTTTACTCGGCAAAGAAGTTGTTAACTGAGCGATTAGCAGATTACATTCTTATGCCACATCCTGTTAAGTTGCTTTATATCATTGATAGCTTCACGTCTCCTTATGCCGGTACTGAAGGACAGCTATACAAGCTAATTGAAGGGTTGGATCGGGATCAGTTTCAGCCGCATTTAATTCTCTTTAATTGTT
>NZ_LWFH01001196.1:0-1276 GCF_001635725.1 Oleiphilus sp. HI0066 | reverse complement strand
CCGACAAATGCACTCGGTCGTACGCCAACCTTGGCTCTGCAGAAAGAACTGTCACTTCGACGTTCATATCTTGTTCAAGTATCTGCTCAACAAAATGATGGCCTACCATTCCATTGCCGACTACCAATACTTTCATTGTTGATGCTTGCATAACTTCTTCTCCACCAAAAATTTTGGGGCAAAAAAAAACCCATGCCACCAGCATATTTGCTAGTTAGCATGGGCTTCTTTGCCGTCAGCACATTAAGTTCATTCTTAATATGCTGTCTCTGTTCTGTGTGAGTATGAACCGTCGTCATACCCCGCGCGGTTTTTAACACTGCTTTGCGATACGATTTCTAATACAAATTTAGTACCAACTTTATATCTCTATAAGATTCAGGCACTTACAAGGCTAGACTTATCAGTAGCTACCGAGCTTTATGCACCATAATGGTGCTGGCGCACCAATGATTAGCTAGAAGAGATCGCGCCAGCTTGTTCAAGCCATCGCTGCAATCGATCTAATGGCAGGGGCTTACAGCCATAGTAACCTTGATAACGGTTACACGATAACTTCTCTAAGACTTTTAAAGTTTGTGCATCTTCGATGCCCTCTGCAATCAAATCGCAGCCTAAACCTTCCGCCATCGCAATCACGGTTTGTATGATCACTTTTGAGTTTTCATCATTCTTTATATCTTCGATCAAAGAGCGATCTAACTTGATTTCACTTGCAGGCAAACCTTTGAGATATGACAACGATGAATAACCCGCGCCAAAGTCATCAATTGAAATCTTGAACCCATGGGCTGCTAATTTATCCAGTGTCGCAATGCTAAACGCCGGATCATCCATCGCCGCAGTTTCGGTTAACTCCAAATAAACCAATTCAGGTGATACATTCTCGGTCTTCAGTGTTTTAAGAAGTTGAGCGCCAAAATACTTAAACTTCAGATCACGCGCTGAAATATTAATCGACATGCTTCCGTCATAGCCTTGAGCTCGCAGCATTACCAAAGCACGTATCGCTTCTTGAAATACCCATAAGCTCAGCTCATTAATTACCCCAGTTTCTTCGGCCAGGGGAATAAATTGATCCGGAGGAACAAAACCATTCTCTAGATGAATCCAACGTACTAAAGCCTCGAGACCAATCACCTTCCCGCTACTAATTTCAAACTTCGGCTGAAACACTAAACTGAGCGCATCATCATTCAAGGCCTTACGTAAGTCTGTCATCAGGGTAAGCCGGCTCGAACTATAGATATCGTACTTCTCACTATAGATTCCCATG
>NZ_LWFH01001195.1:0-922 GCF_001635725.1 Oleiphilus sp. HI0066 | reverse complement strand
GTAGGGATGATCGGAATTTAATATGGCTTTGAAACTTTCTAAGTAGCGACGACCATCATCTTGGATTTTTGAACTGTATTCTGAGTGCACTGCATTGACTTCTCGTTGCACATAATCTGCGTTAAACAATGGTGCAGTGAATTGTTGAGAGAAACGATCGAGTGCTGGCTCTAGGTATTCGGCGGACACATCAAAGAAGTAATTAGTGTGTTCAAGTGATGTGTAGGCATTATGACCGCCCCCATGCTCGCTAATAAACTTTTGATATGCGTCAGGCTCTGGATATTTATGGGTCCCGAGAAAGAGCATGTGCTCAAGAAAATGCGCCAATCCTGGAAATTCGATTGGGTCGTGTGAACTTCCCACTTTAATATCGAGAGAAGCAGCGCCTTTGTCCGCTTCTTTGTCAGAAATGATTAGAACGTCGAGTTTGTTCTCGAGAGTGAACGATGTATATTCACGTTTGTCGTTAGGACTCTTTTCAATATCGAAGTTAAGTTCAATTGCTGATGAAGTTGCGCTGAGCGCGAGTAAAAATAGTGTGCCAAAGGCGAGAAGCGTACGGTATATCACCGAGTGGGTCTCCTTGAAACTGGAATAAAGCCGAGCGTAGCTTAGCAACTGCTTGTTATCGGAAAAGTGATCCGGTTGTGATTACTATAGTTTGATCGTGCGTTTAACAAAATTTGAATTATAAAAAATTGGAGTTGTTGCTCTATGAGGACGTGACTTATATTGATTGCATTAGGAATCATTGAGCGCATTTTTGTTCCTCAAATTTTAATAAATCTAAGAATTAGCTCAGCATACGTGTTGAGATCACTGCCTAAGGATAAAACGATGAGTTATTTCATTACCGGTGGAACCGGCTTTATTGGACGCTTTCTTGTAGAAAAGTTATTAGCACGTGGCGAGACTATAT
>NZ_LWFH01001194.1:0-1667 GCF_001635725.1 Oleiphilus sp. HI0066 | reverse complement strand
GTTCTGTCTTCAGGAGACTCGAGTATTTCATCGATGAAACTTTTATCGATTTTAAGAACTTCGATAGGGAGCTTTCTTAAGTAGCTTAACGACGAATATCCGGTGCCAAAGTCATCAATAGCAGTACGAATACCAAGTCTCTTTAATTCATTTAGAGTCGAAACTGCTAATTCAATGTCTTCCATGATGGCAGTCTCGGTGACTTCGAGTTCCAACATAGAAGGGATTGTTTGAATCTCTTTTAGTACCGAAGCAACATCCCTTTGAAGTAAACCTTTTTGGAAGTGTTTCGCTGAGATATTTAGCGCCAGAACAAAATCTGAATCTAGATGAGGCATCCATTCATTTAAGTACTCACAACAACGGCGTATTACCCATTGTGTAATTGGAATAATCTGGCCACTTTCTTCGGCAATCGGAATGAATTCCATCGGGCTTCTAAAGCTACCGTCGGTCATACGCCAGCGAATGAGCGCTTCTGCGCCTTTAATTGAACCTGACTCTAAACAGATTTTTGGTTGGAAAAACAGTTCGAACTGATCGTTCTCAAGTGCTTGATTGATTTCATTACGAATACGGAGACGGTGCTCGCATTGTGATGATACTGAAGCGTCATAGACCTGATAGATATTCGAGCCTTGTTTCTTGGCTTGTGTCATTGCCAAGTTAGCGTAAGTAATAAGTCGCTCAGAATCGTTGCCATGCATATTGAGTGTTGCAATACCGATACTAACGCTCATGTAAATATCTTGCTTGCCGATGTGATATGGCTTTGAGAAACAACTCAAAATTCGTTCTGAATATGCTGTCGCTTCATCTAGGCTAGTTTGCTTGCCAAGAATGGCGACGAATTCATCTCCACCATGTCGAGTTAGGGTGGCACATTCAGGAAGTTTACTTTCCATTCGGCGCGCAACCTCGATCAAGAGAGAATCACCAACACTATGTCCTAAAGAGTCGTTGACGTCTTTAAATCCATCTAAGTCGATGAACATCACAACAACATCTTTGAATGTTTTTTGTGCTTCGTTGACGGACTTTTTAAGTCGTGATAAAAGTGAACGCCGGTTTGGCAGTCCGGTTAAAAAGTCGTGAAAAGTACGGTGTTTCGCTTCTTTCTCTTTCAACTTCAGTGCCGTGACATCTCTGAAGCTCCATACTTGCCCGACAATTTCATTGTCATGCCAGTGAGCCTTTGAATGTGCTTCTAACCAGCGACCATCGTATGTTTGAAGTTCATGTGTGAATGTTTTCTCCGGCGCTGCGAGAGATAACTTAAGAACGTCAGAGAAGTGGTGATTTCCTTTTACAATGCATTGGCAATGCTCAATAAAATCATGCACATGAGCGAGCCCCGCATTAAAGGTATTCATGCGAAACATCTTGTTGAAGTTCGGATTGCTGAGTCGGATCGAGCCCTGGTTATCGAGCATGACAAGCGCATCGTATGTCGAACTCAAGCTAGCCTGAAGAAGAGAGTAAGATTCTTGCAGAGCTGCCTTGGTTTTTTGTAGCTCGCGAACCTGATTATTTAGCTCTTCGTTACGCAATGCTAACTCAGCGNTTTGCTCTCGCACTGATGCTTCTAAAGCACGTTTATCTTCTTCTGACTGATCAAAGGCATCGCTGACAGCCTGAATCAAAGGCGTTAAACTTTCATCATTGGT
>NZ_LWFH01001193.1:0-969 GCF_001635725.1 Oleiphilus sp. HI0066 | reverse complement strand
GCATGCTCGGGCTATTCGCTATTACACCCGGAATGCCAGAGTTTGATTGAGCACTTTTCAACTTAGAGTTTTCGGTTTCTAGCTGCGCTAGGTTAAAAGCTCGCTCGACGACGAAATTTAGAATGTCTGCATCAAGAGGCTTTTGAAAGAAGTCAGTAGCGCCCATGCCAACAGCCTTTACAGCGTAAGCATTTTCTTCCCGACCTGTTACAACAATGACTTTGGTTTTGGGGGCGAGTTGTAGAATTTCTTCGAGAACTTTAAAGCCTTCGCTTGATCCGCCAGGGTCAGGTGGAAGACCTAAATCAAGTGTTACAACTGCTGGTTCATATCTGCGTAGCAAGGAAATCGCTGTTTCTCGATCTGAGGCCATGTGTACTTCAACATCATCGTTAAAACACCAGCGCATTTGGCTTTGTAAGCCAGGGTCATCTTCGATAATGAGTAGGGTTTTGCTCACGATCATGCTTCCTTGTCTTGCTGTGGTTTTTGTATCGCCTGAGGCTTATGCTCTGGCTGAAGCTCTTGTTCTGGCTGAGGCTCTTCTAATAACGGAATGCTTAAGGTGAAGCAGGTGCCTATATCTGGTTCACTGGTTACGCTGATTGAGCCGCCAATTTTACGCAGATACTCTCTACTTTGGTAGGCTCCTATGCCCATTCCTGTTAAGCCTTTTGTAGTTGAAAATGGTTTGAATAGTTCGTTGGTTATAAACTCTTCTTCCATACCTGAGCCATTGTCTTGAATAAAGATAAACGCATAGTCTGGCGAGGCTTTTGTTGAAATATCTACGTGCCCATCTTTGCTACATGCCTCTATAGCATTTTGAGTAATATGTTCAATCACCGAAGCGAGTTGCTGAGCATCTGCTTGAATAGGGATATTTTCACTGTGTAGCTTTAAGGTTGGTGCAGGTAGCGCATTGCGTTTTTCGTAACAAACTTTCGACAAGATATCGCACAGATTAAT
>NZ_LWFH01001192.1:0-843 GCF_001635725.1 Oleiphilus sp. HI0066 | reverse complement strand
ATCCACTTGCAGACGGTGAAACAACAAGCGAAGGCAAAGATTACATCGTTGTTGCTACCACTCGACCCGAAACGATGCTTGGGGATACAGGTGTTGCGGTAAACCCTGAAGACCCTCGCTACAAAGCGTTGATCGGAAAAGAAATCATTCTTCCATTAGTCGGTCGTCGCATCCCGATTGTCGGAGACGAACATGCAGACATGGAAAAAGGCACAGGCTGCGTAAAGATTACTCCTGCACACGACTTTAACGATAATGAGGTCGGCAAGCGATGCTCGCTTCCAATGATCAATGTCATGAACAAGAACGGTGAAATTCTTGATCAAGCAGAAGTGTATGATATGTCAGGCCAAGCCATCACCCACATTGACGTAACAATTCCTAGCGAATTCCAAGGTCTCGAGCGTTTCGCTGCGCGAAAAGCAATCGTTGCTGCTTTTGACGAAGCTCGATTATTAGACAAGATCGACGACCACACGCTAACAATTCCTTATGGCGACCGATCTGGCGTCGTGATAGAGCCGCTGCTTACCGATCAGTGGTTCGTTCGTGCCGGCCCGCTAGCTGAGCCAGCGATTAAAGCTGTAGAAGATGGCGACATTCAATTCGTACCTAAGCAATACGAAAACATGTACTTCTCATGGATGCGCGACATTCAAGACTGGTGTATCTCACGCCAGCTATGGTGGGGACACCGTATTCCAGCATGGTATGACAATGAAGGTAATGTCTATGTTGCACGCACAGAAGAAGAAGCGCGTGCGCATAACAACATTTCTGATGATGTAGCCTTATCACAAGATGAAGATGTTCTAGACACATGGTTCTCATCAGCACTTTGGA
>NZ_LWFH01001191.1:0-1084 GCF_001635725.1 Oleiphilus sp. HI0066 | reverse complement strand
TCTGTGTCACCCTGGCTTATCCTTTTTGTCATCCCGTTTTTCCCCTTTTCGTCATCCCGTTTTTAAAACGGGATCTCATGGTTGGTTTGCTGAGTTAGACCCGAGATCCTGAATGTGCGCGTACTTCGTCCGCTGCTTCAGGATGACCATGATATTTTTATCCTTAATACATCGTGCTACCAACGATATTTATTAAAGTTCTCTGGATTCGCCCAGAAACGTGAATTATTCCATTCACGCTTTTTGTTGTAGCTGGCAATGTCATAGCTATAGACGGTCAGTCCACTTTCATCTTGTTCTTCTCTTTTGAATCCTAAACTGAGCATGTCGCTAAAGGATAGTGTCGACTCTCCATTGCAGAGAATAAGCATTTTTGCATTGAGATGGTTTCTTAGAACGCCAATAACTTCTATTGCTTTGGAATGTTCGAGCTGATTCAAGTTTTCACCGAGAACGATCAAATCGACATTTTTCACTTCATCTGGGCTTAAATGTAAATCACGCATTTTCGATGCAGGAAGAGCTTGTATGACGCATTGAGCTTTGGCATCTTTCAGAATTTCTTCGATCTGAGATGAGGCGACCAGAACATGGTTTGGCTTGATCTCTTCGA
Source organism: Oleiphilus sp. HI0066 (assembly GCF_001635725.1). Lineage (NCBI taxonomy): Bacteria > Pseudomonadati > Pseudomonadota > Gammaproteobacteria > Oceanospirillales > Oleiphilaceae > Oleiphilus > Oleiphilus sp. HI0066. The sequence goes on along the minus strand of NZ_LWFH01001191.1, from coordinate 471 downwards.
GAATATGCATCATGCAAGAAAGTGCGTTATTCGTAGTCATGCGTCTATCTAATCTTTATGGTTGAGTTTGTCTTGTACGAGTGAGCCGAGCAATGCGATGGCTTCTTTTCGCGCTGGTGTCCAAGCTTTTGAATAGCACAGCCGTATCGAGCTTTTAAACTTATTTGCGTTCGATGAAAAAATCTCTCCAGGAGCAACAATAATACCCTGTGCTTTGGCTTCGAAGTACAGCTCTGTGGCATTTAAGCCTGCGGGCAATTGAAGCCACGCGACATAACCACCTTGAGGGGAGGATAAGCGCACATCACTTGGGAAATGTTCACTAATCAGCTTGAAAAAGTGGTCGCGTCGGCCGCGGTAGGTATCGCGCGCAAGACGAAGGTGTCGATCGAAACTAGAGCGGTTAAGCACCTCAGCAACCGCCATTTGAGGTAAACAGAACTGGTTTGATGCGCTCAGAAATCGCTGATA
>NZ_LWFH01001190.1:0-1649 GCF_001635725.1 Oleiphilus sp. HI0066 | reverse complement strand
ATTGAGTAAAGTCGCGGTGAACTCGACGTAAACCCAATAGCCCTGCCTCCCACGTGCAGAAGCCAATCACAAGTCCGCAAAAAATGAGTCCTGCGCTCATGTATTCTGAACTCATTAAACCCAGACCTAAAAAACCGAAAAGCGCGACACCGGACAGGATCAAACCACATATTAAGCCTGACCGCATCGACGGAATCGCATCCGTTTTCAGTAACTCGTTTTCAGCCTTGAGATGATGCGTGTCGACGCCATAGGCGTCGCCGCTCCAAACAGAAATGCTATCCTTCTCTACTCCAGCTTCCATCAACTCGTTTTGAATTAGCTCAACTTCGTCTAAATCGTCTGCCACAAAATACGTGTCTTTCATACGCTTACCCTCGTTCAAAGTAGGATCAGTTCGCAAAAAGAAATACGCTGTAAACGATATTTGCGTTGAGTCATAAAAGTGAATAAATGTAAAAAAGCTAATAATCGTCCCTAATGATGCAAAATCTCCACCTTAAACTCAGACTCAATCGATTGAATAAAGGCCTTAATGGGAACGCTGAGCGCTTGCTCATCTTGATTATTCAGGCACAAACCTATCGTGCGGTTGATATCAAAATCTTCGATTGGGATAAAGTTCAGATCATAAGGGGTTGTTCGATTCGTCATAATCGACACACCAACATTCGCGGCAACCAACGGCAACACAAAATCGTCCCGCTCGATCTGCATGATCGTCTCAGGGTTAATGGATTGATTCTGAAAGGCATCAAATACCTTCTTTGTAGATGGTGGCATTACTGCAGGCTCACATTCAGCATAGGACGATGATGAACATTCGTGACGCTATAAAAAAGAAGGCTTGGTACTTCCAAGCCCTCCTCAACCTGTCGGCAATTATTGCGCGTCATTGATCAGCGGAAACCTGCTTTATATTTCAGGACAACTCCCCTTTGATCAAGGGCAAATGCTTCACATCTGAAAACTCGGCGACACATTATTTCTAGAACAAGGCAAGCAAGTCGCACACATAGCCGCACTAAACGTATTGAGCCAAATTGATGCTGCACTCAAAGATACGCCGTTTCGTTTTAGCAAAATCATTCGCTTAGACGGTTTTATCAACGCCACAGACTCATTCACACAACATGCCGACGTGCTAAATGGCGCTTCAGACTTATTTGCGAAAGTATTAGGTGAGCAAGCAAGACACATTAGAACCGTACATGGCTGCAATAGTCTGCCTGCTGGGGCAAGTGTGGAGTTGGCCGTGACGGTAGAGCTTTCAAGTCAATAAGTGATCGAACTCCCCTATCAACCTGTCTATTTTTTAGAGATTAATGCACGGAAATAGACAAGAGCAGACCTTGGCGGCTCTCTGAACACAATGCCCGCTTCAATGTGTTAGCGGACGTTAAGTCAGGAAAGAAATCTTGGTTCACGGGCATTCACTTTCCTGAGAAAGCAAACATTTTGACTTAGGTTTAGCTGTATATCGACAGATACTTGTTCTTGGTTGAGCGATTGGCAGACATTCACTTATTAAACAAAACTGAGAAAGATTGAATCGGTAACATTCGGTTGAATCTGGAGGTCATTTTACCGGTGAGAGCTGGCGTCGTCGCGACCACCTCACACCACTATAACTGATTTGACTCCGACCA
>NZ_LWFH01001189.1:0-24341 GCF_001635725.1 Oleiphilus sp. HI0066 | reverse complement strand
AACCAAGGTATGCGCATAGATTCTCTTTTCGTGTCTTTTGATGACGATCTCCAAATCCGATCCAAAGGTAAGATTCTTGCTGATATTAACCGCTATGATGTGGCTGGTGGAAATCCTTGGGCGCAGGTTATTAACGTTTATGATTACGTGAATTCATCCATGATTCTTGAAAAGGGTGGGCGTTTAAATTTTTGGGTCACAAACTCAGGCAATGGTCCAACTGGTATAATTTATAAAGGCACGGCATCTACAGTATCTGAGCCTGCAGCAGTAGCGATTCTTGGTCTTGGTCTATTTTGTTTGGGGGTCGCTCGTCGACGGGCTGTGTGACACCGAATAATCCGAGTATCTTCTCTGAAGGCCAGTACATGTACTGGCCTTTATTTTTATTCCAAAAGCTATAGGCTCCACTTTCATTTACATAATTAACACGTGCTTTAAGTCTGGGATCCGTATAAAAGGTATTGAACTTATTAATTCGATCCAAAATGAGATATATGAGTGAGTATTTTATGGTGCTTGCATCCCGTTTGATGGGGGCTCGCTAACCCAGTCTTTTCTTGATTGTGTCAGCCATGAAGCGAGTCAACCCCCACCCCATTTTTCAGGCATGTGTGTGTGGCGATGTTTTGGAGTATACCCCTCGTCTTGGTGTCTTTAAACGCTTCTTGTTGGAGAAAGATGGGGCTACCAATCATTCTTAGATTTAACATATTGAGGCACGGTAACTATTATCGCATTGATCCGTTTGTACGCGTAGGCTTAAGGAGTTTCCGAGGTGAGTACCGAAGCACGTCTCGAAGCTTTGGTGGATAAGAAGTTTATATTATCTGAATTGGCGGGCATCTTTCTTGATGCGCATGAGTTTATTGCGAGTTTACGTTCAAGCAATCAGAGTCAACAAATCCAATTAGGGGAAGAGGTGAATAACCATCTTGCGCCTGATTCCTTGGGGCCTTTAGTACGCAATCAATTAAAAGATGCTTTTGCCGTTGTTGCGGAAAGTCAGCGAGCCCTGAAAATGCGTTTTGGTCATGGTGTTCTCTAGGTTATATCGTCGTTTACGTTACGCTAAAAAAAGTGCAGCAATTGAGGCGCTTAATGGTTTGTATACGCAAAATCGATTGCTCGGAAATCCCCTGTTGGTGATACAAGGTTTGTAGTCATTGACTGCGAGATGACAACGCTTAACCCTGTAACGGATAAAATTTTGAGCAGCGCATGGGTGATTGTGCAGGAGGGTTTTATTGAATACCGAAGCGCACAGCATCACTTATGCTATGCAAGCGAGTCAGTGGGTGATAGCGTAGTAGTGCATGGTCTGAGTAATTAGTGTGTTGCTGGCGCAGGCAATGTGACGCAAGCTCTAGGTTTACTCATGAATGAGTTAGCTGGAGCAGTGGCGGTTTTTCACCATGCGCGTTTAGACCTAGCTTTTCTTCAGAAAGTCGCGCGGGAGAATTACGGTTGTCCTCTTATCTTCGACTACGTCGATACGATGGTCATTGAGCGGACGTTGATGGAAAAACAAGGCTCTGCGGGAGCTATCCAGCTAGAGGTATGTCGTGACCGTTACGGCTTGCCAAAAGCGTACGCGCACAATGCTTTAAGTGATGCGATCGCGACGGCAGAATTTCTTTGCGCATAAATTAACGCTTTGCATGGTATGAAGTCTTCTCTTGCGAGCTTGAAACCAAGGTTGGCCTAAAAATCATCCCCAAAAAATGAATCCGATTTGTCGATCGGTTTTGCTGTTTTGAGTTCTTTCAATTGCTTTTCACGCATGGCGCTTTTGGTCGTTGCGTCTTCTAATTGCTCGGTGTAGAGCTCCAACCAAGATCGCGAGCCAGGCACCATATGAGCTAGATCGTATACAGCCGAGCGCACTGTTTCCATGAAGCGTTGCTTCGCTTGCTCTTGCTCGATGAGTACTTGCTGAATGGTACTGTTCGCGTTGTTATCGATACGATTTTCAAAACTTTTGATATGCGCATTTAGTTCCGCCAAACGCAAATCATATTGCTCAAGCAGTTCTTTCTGGCCAGCAATAGTATTCGCAATATCGTCTGATGCGTCGGAGTTATTGGAGGAAACGCCGCCAAACGAATAAATCACAAATGCTGTGACGGTCGCAGAAATGGTGACAGTAAGAATGAGAGCAAAAAACAACAAGAAAACACGGTTTTTGTCAACCTTGCTTTCTAATAGCTCGATACGTTGTTCGGGGGTTAACGGTACTTCAGATTCGTTTGCTTTTTCTTCGCTCATGAACGACCTAACTACACTGAGTTCACTGTATTTGTTTGGCTAAGTGTAGTCAGAATCTAAGAAAGGGCTAATTTTAGGAGATGCCCGTTAGCTTTTCGTATTTTGCCATGAGCTGTTCTTGCGTCTCATTGTGAGCAGGATCAAGAGGGATGCAATCAACAGGGCACACTTGCTGACACTGTGGCTCGTCATAGTGACCAACACATTCTGTGCATTTAGATGGCTCGATCTCGTAGATCTCTTCCCCAGGGGAAATGGCTTCGTTGGGGCACTCCGGCTCACAAACGTCACAGTTGATGCAGTCGTCTGTAATGATTAATGCCATGATCCTGTTCCTGTTACTGCTGCTTAAAGTGTTCGTCTAGGGCTTTGCTGACCGTTGGATGAACGAATTCATCAATGTTTCCGCCCAGTACTGCAATCTCACGAATCAATGTCGAAGAAATGTACGACAAGTGATTGTCTGGTGTTAAGAAAATACTCTCTGCTTGAGGCACGAGCCGGCGATTCATATCAGCCAGTTGGAATTCATATTCGAAGTCAGATACGGCGCGTAATCCACGTAAGATCACGTTGCCCTGATGTTCTTTTACAAATTCAGCCAGCAAGTTTTCAAAACCAATGACCTTTACGCCATCGATATGACTTAGTACTTCCTGCGCCAGCTCGACACGCTGATCGAGTGGAAATAGCGGACGTTTTTTGGGGCTTGCTGCAACCGCAATAATAATGTCGTCGAATACGCGTGCCGCACGCTCAACCAAATTAGTATGGCCGTTTGTAATCGGGTCAAAGGTGCCTGGGTAAATAACCGTCGTCATATTAATGTCTCAATTAAATTCGAAGCAGGTTTGTATAAGTCTTTAACGCACAATGCAAAGAGCGAATATTAAACAAATCTTTTATTCGAAACAATGCAGAGATTATAGAAGGGGTATAAAACAAAGGCACCCGAGAGGTGCCTTTGTCAGTAGAGCGCTTAGCGCATAAATAGAGAGAAAATTGCCTTATGAATGGCTGTGCCATATGGCGGGTAGGCGAATTTCGTACTGTTCAAAATACCTTTCGTAAAAATAGGCTTTTTGTGGGAGAAGGTCGCAAAACCATCTTCGCCATGATAAGCACCCATTCCTGATTCACCAACGCCACCGAAGTGAAGATCTTCTTGCGCAAAGTGAGACAAAGTGTCGTTCAAGCACACGCCACCAGATCGAACATGATCTAAGACAAAACGTTGCTCATCTTTGTCATGGCCAAAGTAGTACAAGGCTAATGGTGATGGACGATCGTTGACAATATCAATCGCTTCTTCAATAGATTTTGTAGTAAGTACTGGCAATACAGGGCCAAAGATCTCGTCTTGCATGCAGAGCATGTCTGGCGTTGGATTTAGTACTAAGTAAATCGGCATTTTACGCGTACCACTAGCCATATCTTCGCCAGCATTATTACAAGCAATGACAGTCGCACCTTTTGCTTCAGCATCTTTGATGTAGTTTTGAAGGCGCTGATATTGGCGCTCATTGATCACTGCTGAGAAATCTTCGTTGTGCTTGAGCGTTGGGTACATGTCAGCGAATTCGCGCTGGAATGAATCAACAAAATGCTCAAGACGATTTTCAGGGCAAAGAATGTAGTCTGGCGCAATGCAAGTCTGGCCAGCATTGAAGGCTTTACCAAACACAATCGGCTTGATGGCTTCATCCATTTTTACTGAGTCAGAAATAATCGTTGGTGACTTGCCTCCAAGCTCAAGGGTGACAGGGGTAAGGTTGGCAGACGCAGCACGCATAACATGGCGACCAACGCTCGTAGAGCCAGTAAACAACAAGTGGTTCCAAGGAATGTCAGAGAATGAAACGGCTACATCCGCATCACCATTAATAACTGCGACTAGGTTTTGAGGAAAAATCTTCGATAGAAGTTCTTCAACAAATGCCGAGGTGACTGGGGTGAATTCAGACATCTTGATCATTGTACGGTTGCCCGCAGCAAGAGCTGAAACTAGTGGGCCAAGCGATAAGGATAAGGTGTAGTTCCATGGCGCGATGATTCCAACGACACCAAGTGGTTGGTATTCAACACGTGCGCTAGCAGGCATAAATAAAGTCGAAACCTTCTTCTTGTCGGATTGCATCCAACGCTTTAAGTTCTTAAGCGTGTAATCAATGCTATGCAGTACAGGCATGATCTCAGCGAGGCGTGTTTCGTTCTCTGAGCGGCTCGAAAAGTCTTGAGAGATCTTCTCAATGAACGTTGCTTCGTTGTCTAAAAGGGCTTGGCGCAGCTTCTTAAGATTCGCAACTCTTTCTTCATAGCTTGGCATCGGGTTACGACGGAAAGCTTGGGTTTGTTCTTTAAAAATGCCTTGCATTTTTTTGATCTGTGTCTGGCTTTCAGAAATTTGTACAACGTCAGCTACCATTGGGGCTTCCTCCGAGAGTATGCTTGCGCTTGATCACGCTTTTTATCATGTGTGGACTGCAAAATAAAAAATTAGAGTATATACTCTAATGAGTCAATGCGTTTGCCGAAATTATCATAAAATAATGATTCGAAGCGTAGGCGAACAAGAACTTAGAGATCGGAATTAGTAAGGCAGTTTTGTGGCATCTAAAACAAAAGAACGCATTATCTTAGAGAGCTTGGACTTGTTTAACGCGCAAGGCGAGCGAAACGTCTCAACGAACCATATCGCTGCGCATCTTAATATGTCGCCTGGTAATTTGTATTACCACTTCCGAAATAAGAGCGACATTATTTATCAGATCTTCAAAAACTATGAGTTGATGGTGGATACCTATCTCCGTGTTCCTGAAGGGCGAAAGATAAAAGTAGAAGATTTACTTTCATACTTAGATGCGGTGTTTAATGGGCTGTGGGCCTATCGTTTTTTACATCGTGACTTGGAGCATCTTCTCGATAATGACGACAAATTGCGTGAGGATTATCGGGCATTTACCTTGCGTTGTGTGCGAGGCGTGATGAGCATTATCGAGGCTTTAGAGTTGAGTGAGATTTTCTCAAGGCAGACGGAACAGCAGCGTCAGTCTAAAGCCTTGAACGTATGGCTGATTGTGACGAATTGGATGACCTTTCTTAAGACGATGCATGGTACGCAAGAAGATCGCGAAAGTAACCCTAAAGCTATTCAGCATGGTGTGTATCAAGTCTTAGACTTTATCGTTCCGCATTTAAGAGAGCCTGAGCAAGCTGAGCTTGCCAAGCTTCAAGAGGGTTATTGCTTCGATGAGGTTCTGCCAGGCGTTTAGCTTTCTGTACTTTCTTCTTCATCTTCCAAAAAGTGCGAGAAATTTCGGTTTAATGCGTTTCTCGCTTCTTTGACGCCTGTTCCTTTCAAACTCGAAAACAACAAAATATCATTGATAAAACCGTGATCTTCCAGTGCTTTGCGTACCTGTAAGAGAACAGTTTTAGCTGGCCCATATTTCAATTTGTCTGCTTTCGTCAAAAGAATGGTTGTACTGAGTTCGCTCTTTTTGCTCCAGTCGAGCAGCATCGTGTCGAACTCTGTAAGGGGCTTTCGGATATCCATAATCAGCACTAAGCCTACTAGGCTGTCTCTGTTTTGAAGGTAATCTTCAAGGTGGCGTCCCCATGCTTCCTTCATGTCTAGGGACACTTTTGCATAGCCGTAACCCGGTAAGTCGACCAAGCGCACGCCTTCTATATCTAGGGAGAAGAAATTGATCAGTTGCGTGCGACCAGGTGTTTTACTTGTGCGCGCCAGTTTCTTGTTTTGAGTGATGCTATTAATAGCAGAGGACTTTCCGGCATTTGACCTGCCAGCAAAGGCAATTTCGATTCCGTTATCACTCGGACAGTTTGAAAGTTTTGAGCCGCTTTGCATAAATGCGGCAGAATCATAGGCGAGTCGAAATAAGGTGGCAGGTTTTGCTTGGTCACTCATGCATTGATACTCATTGGTACTGACTTAAAGTCTTTTATCACTGGGGGCTTAGTGTATAATACCCCCACTTTTTTTGCCTGATCTTTCTTGTGAGATCTTAATCAGTCGATATAATTACTGAAGGTCAGGTTGGCGAAATAATAGAAGAATAAAGCCGCAGTGAATGGCGAATTTATTAGAGTGAGCGCGCAAATTATGAATAAGTTGTTTAAGGGGTTGGTAGTTGCATTAGGTCTAAGCAGCTCTGCATTTGTTTCTGCTGAAGTTGTAGGCGATGTGCAAGCTGGTAAAGACAAGTCTGCGGTATGTGCTGCATGTCATGGTGCAGATGGTAATAGTGCGGCGGGTAACTTCCCTAAGTTAGCAGGTCAAGGCGAGAGATACTTGCTAAAGCAAATGTATGATCAAAAAGAAGGTCGTCGTGTGATTGTTGAAATGACGGGTCTTTTAGATGGTTTTAGTGACCAAGACATGGCAGATGTTGCAGCGTACTTTGCGGCGCAAACAACAACAGTTGGTCAAGCGGATCCAGAATTAGTTGAAGAAGGTCGCGCTCTTTACCGTGCCGGTAACCCAGCTACTAAAATGGCAGCATGTATCGCTTGTCACGGTCCTTCAGGTAAAGGTGTTGAGGCGGCAGGTTTCCCAGCGCTTAGCGGTCAGCATGCTGATTACACGATTGCGCAAATGAAAAAATGGCGTAGCGGTGAGCGAGCTAACGACGGTGATGCGCGTGTGATGCGTTCAATTGCTGCACGTATGAACGATCGTGAAATTGAAGCGGTAGCGAGCTATATTTCAGGTCTTTCTGAGTAATCGCTTCTTCATAGATTTGAAAACCCGAGACATCTACATCTCGGGTTTTTTTATGTCCGCAATATCATTTGAAAGCTAGGGAACTGTGACCTTTGTTTTCTGTCTGACAAGTTTAATCTAATAGTCATCTAAGCTTGCTTGAGTACGTTCAAGGGCAGGCCTATTATCTTTCGGTTATTGCTAAACACTTGTTATGAGGACACTTCATGTTTCAATTTCGTATTCTAAGCGCGCTTATGCTTGCAGCTACCATGCTATTCAGCGTCGCGACTTCCGCTGCCAGCTTGTGGGAGAAAGGTACACACTACAAAGAATTGCCATTCCCAGTTAAGACTGGTGACGCTTCTAAAATAGAAGTTGTAGAGGTGTTTTGGTACGGCTGTCCTCATTGTTATGAATTCAACAACGATCATCTTCCGCAATGGGAAGAAAGCTTCCCAGATGATGTTGATTTCCGTTTGTTGCCAGCAACGTTCCCAGGTTGGGTAACGCACGCGGAAGTATTTTTTGCAGCAGAGGAGCTAGGTAAGATCGAAGAGATGCACCAAGCTTTATTTGATGCGATTCAAGGTGCTCCTAAGAAATATCAAGATCGTGATGATTTTGTAGAAATTTTTGAAAAGCACGGCGTATCAGAAGAGCAGTACATGGCAGTGTTTGAAGCGTCTGGTTTCCGCAAAATCTCTAAAATTGATGAGCAAGTGAAGAAAGCGGGTGATCGTATCAAGGCTTATCGTCTGACAGGCGTGCCAGCACTTATCGTAAATGGTAAATATAAAATTGGTGTTCGTGACGCGGGCGGTTTTGCAAATATGATTAAGGTTGCTAACTTTCTTATAGCGCAAGAACGAGCAGCGCTAACTGCAGCAAAATAAATTAGTTGAAGGAGGGGGTATGTATACACAGTTGCGTAGTCGCGTTAAGCGTCTACTCACCCCCTCTGATAAAGACTTTCGTTTAGGTGTATCGTCTAGTACTGCGCCTGAGTACTTATCTGATATTCCTAATGTTTCTCCTTCTCAATCTATTCGATTACTGACTTACAACATACAAGTCGGCATTTCCACTTCAGCGTATCGTCATTACCTTACGCGCAGTTGGCAGCACTTTTTGCCGCATGCTCAACGTCAAACCAACTTAGTTAAGATAGCCTCTCTTCTCGAGGCATATGATGTGGTTGCCTTGCAAGAGGTGGATGGAGGCAGTTTGCGTACTGGCTTCGTAAACCAAGTTGAGTTTTTAGCTAAAACGGCTGGCTTTCCATTTTGGTATCAGCAGCTGAATCGAAACTTCGGCCCTATTGCTCAGCATAGTAATGGTTTATTGAGCCGTTTTTGCCCTTTGTCGGTAGAAGAGTATCCTTTGCCATCTTTGATTCCTGGTAGAGGAGTGATTGTTGCGAAATATGGCGATGAGAAAGATCCTATAGTGCTTGTTATTCTGCATTTATCGTTATCGTCAGCCGCACAGAAGGCGCAGTTATCGTTTGTTAAAAAGCTGATCGATGGTTATCAGCATATTATTTTGATGGGTGATATGAATACGCACCTGCAAAGTTTGCTCGGGCATGGTTGCTTGAGTGAGCTTGATTTGGTGGCGTTACCCGGAGTGAGTCATACCTTCCCTAGTTGGCAGCCTAGAAAAGATTTAGATCATATATTGGTAAGTCGATCTTTAGAGGTGAGATACGCCGAAGTGTTGCCGTTCTCAGTTTCAGATCATTTGCCGATTGCCTTAGAGTTCGGGTTGCCCGAAACCTATATTGCCAGCAAATAGGCAATAAAAAACCCGACGCTGTTAATCGAATGAATCGATCTAGTGTCGGGCTTTTCAGGAAGCAAGTAGCGAGGCTTACTTGATTTTCGCTTCCTTGTAGATCACGTGCTTACGAACAACAGGATCGTACTTTTTGATTTCCATTTTTTCAGGCATGTTACGCTTGTTCTTGTCAGTCGTGTAGAAGTGACCAGTGCCAGCGCTTGATACTAAACGGATCTTATCTCTCATTGTCTACTCTCCTTAAACTTTTTCGCCACGAGCGCGAAGATCGCTAAGAACTGCATCAATGCCTTTCTTATCAATAATGCGCATACCTTTTGTAGAAACACGTAGTTTTACAAAACGGTTCTCGCTCTCAACCCAAAAACGGTGAGATTGTAGGTTTGGCAAAAAACGACGACGAGTAGTGTTTTTTGCGTGTGAAACGTTGTTACCTGTTACAGGACGCTTACCTGTAACCTGACATACTCTAGACATACTAAAACCTTGCCTCCAATTTCTATGCGCTTAGTGAGCGTATAGAATAAATTCATATCTTTTGGGCTGCGATTTGCAGAACTTCAAAGCAGTCTGCACGCGGTCAAATAGACGATTTTTCGCCCGTTTTGATGGAGCCCTAACCAAAGAGCCCGACTTTATACCAGAAAGATTTCTTAACCGCAAAGAAAAACTCTCTTAAAGCCAGTATTTTATATTTTTTTGATTTCGTGATCACTTTCTGGCTCGTCAGAGCCCATTAATATCGCAATCCATTGAGTTTCTTCACTCGACTCCAGTGCGATTTTTAATAGCATGGTGAGTGGCACTGATAAGAACATTCCTACAGGCCCAAACACCCAACCCCAAAACACTAATGACAAGAACACGACAAGCGTCGACAAGCCTAAGCCCCGGCCCAAAAACTTTGGCTCGACCATGTTCCCCATCACCATATTGGCAGCGATATATAAAGCTGCAGTAAAGGCAGCGCTTATTGGGCCAAGTTGGATTAACGCGAGCAAGACCGTAGGCACTGCCGCAATGATTGACCCAATGTTCGGTACAAAGTTGAGGAAGAAGGCGAGCACTGCCCATAGCAATGGGTAATCAACGCCAATAAGTAGCAAACCGACGTATATCAGAGCGCCTGTTGCGAGACTTACGAGCGCTTTAATTGTCATATAGGTTTTGACCGTAGCAAGAAAGCGATCGATATGTTCGATCTGGCTGTTATTTTCGCCGAAGGCTCGGTGTAGTTTATTCGGCAATGACAAGCTCTCAAAGAGCATAAATACAACGGTTAGAATAATGAGGAAGGAGTTTGATAATACGCCACCTAAGCTACCAAGTGCGCCCATGGCGGTTTGAAATATACTCGAGGGGTCAAAGGTTTCGAGTAGTCGCTGTCTTGGAATTTCAATGCCCCACTGGCCTAAGGCGTTAATACTATTTGCGGTGATGCTTTGAAGTTTCTCCTGATACACCGGAAGGTCATTCGAGAACTCCTTTGCTGAGCTGCCAATGATGCTGATGAGTAAGAGTTGAAATAGACTGATGAAAATAACAACGAGAATGAGTGACAGCCACGCAGGCGTACCTTTCTTTTGTAAATATAAGAAGGGCGGCGCGCAAATAATCGCAAAGAAACCGGATAATAAAAATGTCACCATGATGGATTCAGCGGCGCGCATTCCGGCTACCACAATGACGAAAGCGGCAAGAACAAATAAGGTTCGCGAAGAACTAGAAAATGTAGACATAATGTTTCTTTTGAATTGTGGTATGAATTAGTTGCATTGCACTCAATATTTCACTGCGAACCAGAATACTTAAATGGCGCGTATAAATAAAAATAACATTTGTTTAGAGGCTCGTATCAGTGTCTTTTTACCGAAAACTTACCGTGATTATCTTGTCTCTGAGTTTAGGCGCATGTTCCACCTTCGGCTTTTTGTTTGAACGTTTGCCTTGGCTAAGTTCATGGCAGCTATCTCGAATGTTTGATTTGAATGATCAACAAGAAGAGCAAGTTGAAGTTGTCGCCGAAGAAATGAAAGCATGGTTTTTAAAAGAAGGCTTTCCCGTGTTGGTTGCTGATTTAAATCGTTCCAGTGAGAAATGGCAAAGTGCGCCCTCGGCAGAAGATGTGTCGGAACTATTCGATACGCTCGAGCGCAATATTGATCGATTTCTGAGTTCATTGGCGCCCCGAATAGAGCCTTTGTGGTTAATGTTAGATGACTCTAACTTAGACGCCTTTGATGAATACTTGGAAGAAGGTAAAGAACGTTGGTTTAAAGCTTTAACAAACGAAGAAGACAAAGAAGATCAGCGAATTGAGCGATTAGAGAATTGGTTTGGTGATTTAAATGATGAGCAGGTCGAGATTGTTAGAGAGAACATTTCTCTATTGCCGAATGAGTTTAATATTCGAAATGAAAACACCAATCAATGGGCGGCGAGTTTACGACGAGCCGTCACTTCCGGAGATACCCAGAGTTTGAGTATCTGGATTGTAGACCCTTCAATTTGGTGGACGGAAGACTATGCCGCTAGCCGTTCTGAAAATCGTAAGCAGGTAGAGCAAACACTTGATCGTCTAGTGCCGACGTTAACAGAGCGTCAAGTGGAGCACGCCAAAGACGAATTAGATGAATGGATTGAGACACTTCAAGACACTTTAGAAGACCAGTAATCCGCTTTTTTTGCTTTGTTAAATCAATATTGCAAATTTTATTTGAAAGGACGCTTGACCAAGTGCTCAGCACTCTATATTATTCGCGCCGTGTTGAGGGAGGGCGCAAACGCAGCCAGACAAAATCTCTCAAACCTTGAGCCTAGAACCAGCTAGGAACAAGCAAAAAGTTTTGATGCGGGGTGGAGCAGCCTGGTAGCTCGTCGGGCTCATAACCCGAAGGTCGTCGGTTCAAATCCGGCCCCCGCTACCAAATAAAGGTTCGCGACATACCGCAACTGCTTCTAAGCCCGCCAACTGCGGGCTTTTTTGTGCCTATTCATTCCGTAAGAGTTCTTCTCGAACCGTAGACAACTGGCACCACTTAGTGCCATATTTGATGCCACACCTAAAAACGCTGGTGCCATTTATGTCTGCAAAAGAAATAAACAAACTACGCGATATTTCCATCAAGAACGCTAAGCCGAAGGACAAGCCTTATACCTTGTCTGATGGTCAAAGTCTTTACGTTGAAGTGATGCCAAATGGCGGAAAATACTGGCGTTTAAAGTACCGATTTGCAGGCAAACAAAAGCGTATTGCCTTTGGGGTTTACCCTGAAGTCAGCATCAAAGAAGCGCGAGAAAAAGCAACGATTGCTCGTCAACAGTTAAGAGAAGGTTTAGACCCGTCAGATGTAAAACGTCAAAAGAAACTCCAGACGCATGTTAATGCTGCCAGTAGCTTTGAAGTGATTGCTGGTGAGTGGTTAGAAAAAGAAAAGTTACATTGGTCTGAAGGTCATACGGTGCGTGTTGAACGCTTCGTTAATAAGTATCTAAAGCCCGACCTTGGTAAACGTCCGATCTCCGAAATTACCCCTCAAGAATTATTAGCAGTTCTCAGAAAGAAAGAATCTGAAGGCAGGCATGATACTGCTCATAGAGTAAAGCAAACAGCAGGACAAATATTCCGCTACGCAGTTGCAACGGGAAGGGCTGAACGCGATCCATCAAGAGACTTGGATGGAGCTTTAACCAAGCCAAAAGAAAAGCATCTTGCCGCAGTAACAACACCAGGAGAAGCCAAGAAGTTGTTGATAGCGATAGATGGCTTTGAGGGAACGAAGGTAGTTGAGACAGCCTTAAAGTTATCCCCACTTTTATTTGTTCGTCCTGGAGAGCTTCGCCACATGGAATGGCAAGAAATCGATCTAGAAGAAAAGTTATGGTCAATTCCTGCTGAGAAGATGAAGCTGCGCGAACCGCATCTGGTGCCACTTTCAACGCAAGCAGTCGAATTAATCAAAGGCATGGTGCCACATACAGGCCGCTATCAATATGTGTTTCCTAATGCGCGAGGCGTTAGCAGGCCACTAAGCGAGAACGGAGTAAGAACAGCTTTACGAACGCTTGGTTATACAAACGAGCAAATGACACCGCATGGCTTTAGAGCAATGGCCCGAACTTTATTAGATGAAGTCTTGGGTTATCGTATTGATTGGATAGAGCACCAGTTAGCGCACGCAGTAAAAGACGCTAATGGACGCGCTTATAACAGAACGACGCACATGGAAGGCAGGACGGAAATGATGCAAAACTGGGCTGATTATCTGGATAGCCTAAAGATTGATACCAATGTAATTGTTGCCAACTTTAAGCACAGAGCTTAACAATATAAAACCCCGTTACTAATCAAGGAAATTAAAATAATGCGAGTAGACTAGCAAACAAAAAGGGAAGGGCAGATTAAAGAGATCGCGCACCAGTTCTTTGAGAGTGGGAAGACAATTGCCGAGCTTGAAGCAATATTCAGATACGTTGAACTCAAATTCCAAACTAGAAACAAACAGTAGACTAATTTCTTTACCCGTTTTAGCCGCATCTAGGGTCGCTCCGGAAAACTGGCCTACCTATACAGCCTGATGCGGTTGTTCATTCCATAGACTCGTAGAGGTGCGAAGAATCTTGATACACGACTACTATTCTCTAACCGAGCTTTCGGACCGTTGGTCAAAGCTTTTTAAAACAGAGGTTACCCTCAGAGACATTTTGCGTCTTGGAGCAACAGGAAAGCTTCAAATACATCTTTTAACTTTGGGGCTCGGTCGACATTATAAACTCGATAATTTTGGGCTTCGGAAACGGTGGTGTAACCCAAAGGAGCACACTGACGACAAGCAATTTCTCTCGATAGAAAAGTTTGAGCAGCTTAGCAAGGAAACTGTGGAGAAAATAGAAGCGACAGTGATCGACGGTGAATTGCTAGAGTTTAGAGAGCTATCTGTGGAAGTCGAAGACTGGGTGCGCGAGACTGTCTACTACGACATTCCCGAAGACTCGATACTAATACTCACAAACTACATTCGGGATGTACGTTTCAGCACTAGTGACCTTTATGTGGTCTCCGACGAAGTAGAACGATACGAGCGATTAATTCTGGGCGGTTCGTCAGGAGAAAAGTCATCGAAAATTAGCGAACAAACACTTTATCTGATCATTGCTCTTTTGAAAAAGGAGTTACTGCTAGAAAAAGGATGGAAACAAAATGCCTTGATAATGGACTTAGTTGAGCAGAAAGACGACCTTAAGGGCATCTCTAAATCAACTCTCGAATCTGTATTTGCAGAAGCAAATCGCAAGCTAACTAATCGATAAAAACCCCAGCAGGGGTCGAGAAAACCCCAGCTGGGGTGTAGCCCTTCCCGCAAAACTATTCAATCAGCCTCAAGGTCGCAGGCAACCAAAGCCTGCCGCCTAAGTTCGTTAACTGAATGAGGTTGAAATAATGAGTATTGAAATCCCCGTCTACATGATGCGTCGCCCTGAGACTTGCAGGACTCTAGGTAAGGGCCGCACAGCATTTTACAACGACATCAGCAAAGGGCTTATGACCCCTGGCGTTGCCATCACTTCCCGAACCGTTGCCTGGCCTAGCGATGAAGTCTTCGCCGTGATGAAAGCGCGTATTGCAGGCAAGAGCGAAGCCGAACTCAAAGAGCTGGTTCAAAACCTATTAGAGAGACGCGAGTTGGGAGAAGCATAGAATGAAAAAAACAAACGCCCCGAAGGGCGAAAGTCAGCAACTAAATTCTACATCAGCCCAACGAACACGGCTTTTAAATGCGCTCAAAGAACGCTCTAACGAAGGTGTGACTACAATCTACGCTCGTGAACAACTGGACATAATGTCACCAGCACCACGAATTATGGAGCTTCGAGAGATGGACTGGGATATTCGAACTGTATGGACGACAGAGGAAAACAGTCGAGGCTACAAGCACCGTAATGCCCGCTATGTTCTTGTCAACGAGCATTGTGGAGTCTTGTAAGAGATGGCTCGCCCTAAAGGAAAAAGTGGACAAAAGAAACGTCCTTTCGTGATGCTGCCAAAAGACGTTTTAAGGCATACTGACTACATCAATCTAAGCCACAAGTCGAAAGTACTACTTGTGGACGTTTTGAGGCAATATCAGGGCTACAACAATGGTGATTTCAGTATTACATTGTCTCTTATGCAAGAGTATGGCTGGACATCAAATGACACATTAACAAACGCAAAAAATGAACTCGTCAATGCAGGTTTATTGGTTTTAACCCGGCAAGGCGGTAGAAACCTCTGTAGCTTGTATGGCGTTACTTTTCACAATATTGATGAGTGTGGAGGAAAACTCGAAATCCCCAACACAACAGCACCACTGAGGTCATTTCGAATAAATTAACTTCCCTGTACCGTATGGCGGCCCAGCTTATACCGCCTTACGGTTCAGTTCTTCAATCTTTACACTATATTTTGATAAGCCTTATACCGCCGATCGGTATAGTCAGTACACATTTCAATATTTTCTATACCGCCTCTCGGTAACCTTTATATATTTAAGCCATAGGCTTTCGACCTGTATGCGATGATTCCATTTTGCTCTCCATATTAGAGAGACTAGGTTATAGAACAACATGCTCAGAAAAGAGTATTGTTAGACAGGTCAGTTTATATTGAATATTTGATGAGGTAGTAGATGCCAAGAACCAAGGAAGAGAGAGAAAAGGCTCGTAAGATAGCTAGCGACTTAATTGAGAAACGAAAGCGCGGAGAGCTGAAAATAAAAACGCTCACAAGAGACCAATGGATTGAAAGCTCAGAGGATGAAGAGATCCTTGAATTAAAAAAGAATATCCTGCACGAACTCGATAAGTAGAGGTGCTGCATCTAGATCAAGTGAAAATCCTAATCGATAAAGCTTTGAAATTTCAATCTCACTTAGCAAGCATTAAAGTCCTAACTCTTTCTCGCAGAGAATCGATACACACTTGCTAACACACCTACTAGAAGAACCTCAATAACGAGCCTCCCATAGCTAAGTTGTACCCCAAAGAAAGGAGAAGCACTTTCTGGCTTTGGTGGCGTAAAAAGAAACGCATGGGTAGCAGGCTTAACCGACTGGCTCATTCCTTCTTTTTGATAAGTATATTCCCAGGGAGGAAATAAGAGGGCTATAGCGAGAACAATAGCTGAAACTTTAATAATTTTATGATCTCTCTCATCCATGTGATTAACCTATTTATTGGCAGATTGATTTACCATGAAAAACCATGGCTGTTAATTACTACAAATTCCTCTATCAGCAACATCTTTAGACGAAGATGCGAGACAAGTATCAAAAAGAACCTCGCCATTCTTATCAGCCCACATCTCTCCGTCACCAGTGAAATGGAATCGAGTGCAATCGCGAAAGCGCGAATATTCGCTTTCATCCCTTTCTGCAGAAGATTCTCTCAGCTTCGCTATAAATTCCGCATTAGCGGCAGCTACACGCCTTCTCTGCTGCTGGAGCAAGCAAATCATCAATGCAACATTAGAAATGATGACGATCGCCGCCTGATACTCATCAACAAACTGAACAAGGCTGTTAGTTAAAATCATCGTCATTTGTTCAACTCCCGTGTTTACAAAGCGTTTACAGAAATCTCGTCACACAGCCCAGTTAAAACTACCGTTCATACAAGTGCTTTTGAAGGTTGGTTCGAACATGTACTACGGAGTCCTTGCTTTGTTCTTTTTGATGCGGTTTTGATAGCTATGATGCTAGCACTGAATGAAGGGTAATTCAGTAGAGAAATCGGTCAAAATTATTAGAAGTGATATGGGTTGAGTGGTAGTTTTGTCTATCAAAGGAAAAACAAATACACAGGGAGAGGCGTAGAGTGGTCAAACGAATAAAAGACATTTTAGCAGCAGTCATTTGCTCCTTGATGACATTAGGGTGTTCAGATGAGGGTATCAGAGGGACAGGCAACAAAATTTTCGGCGAAACGTTTACTCATTCTGGTGACAACTTTTATCTAACCAGAGTACTTGATGGTGATACTTTCTCAGTAACTTGGCTTCCTGGCGCTGAATATAAAGGACGAGACATGCCTGTTCGAATAAGAGGGATTGACACGCCCGAAATAAAAGGGAACTGCGCGTATGAAAAAAACGCAGCAAAAAATGCAAAGGAAGCACTAGAAAATTTACTAACCCCTTACGCTCGACTTAGCCCTAAAGGTATCATTCTTTACGATATTGATTATGACAAATACAGCAGACTTCTAGCTAAAGTAGAAGTTATCAACGAATCTAATGAGGAAATTGATATCGCATCGGAAATGCTAAAACAAGGCCATGCTCGACCATATAACGGAGGGAAGCGCCTAGGTTGGTGTCAAGACCTCGCTGAAGACTAAGACGCTTCCGTCTATCACTTACCAAAGGAGAAAACTATCGAAACTACGAGCCTACAGGATTGGCTAACCGTAATCGCAACTGGTCTAGCGGCCTACGCAGCTTTCTGTTCCTATTCGGTTTCTAAGTCCCAGTATAAGTTTCAAAAAAATCTCGCATTAAACCAAGTCAAGATTTCCATGCTTACTGAAACCATTTCGGAACTAAGAACGCTTAAAACTCTTATTTGCCAAGCCACCGGCGAGATTTCCGACAAGCGTTTTAACCTAATTGAACCGCTACTTTTCAAAATTAAGGAGGAGCTACAAAAATTCGACGGTGAAGGCATCATCAAATTAAGCAGCCTCAAGATTAAACATGTAAATTGCATCGGCGATATGATCGACCGCATTCCTAAAAAACATGACTATATTGACGAAGCTGTAGACGCGCTGGAACGAAGCAAAACCACTTTGTTGCTCTAATTTGCCTCTAAGTTCTTAAACTACTCGTTACAAAATATAATTGCTCTAAAGCTCTCCTCCACTCATACTATTGCTGACGATGGAGGTTCAGATGGAAGATAAACGCAAAGCTAATGCACTTAAGGTGCTGAGAAAAAACTACACTATTGTGGGCGATGGCGTTGCGCATCGAAAAATGGACGAAGCCTTTGAAGATAACTCTTCTCTTTTACGGTCAGTAAGAGACCTTATTTCCGCTCGCAATAAGAAAAAAGATTGCAACCAAGAGTCCTCGTATCACCAAGCTTAGGATAGAATCATATGACGGCTGATGGAATAGCCTTTGTCCTCATCGTTGCGTCTTGTGCCGGTTACGTTTTCATATCCACTACATTTAAATTCAAGTATCAGGCCGCTAGAAAGACAGGGCAACACCTTTATCTTATGTCTCTTTCTTGGGGCATATTCTTTTCAATCGTCGCATATTCTTTCGCGCGCCTTATCCAAAACCTGAGTTGCGCTGACTGCCACACTGGACTTTTGTTCGAGCAAAATCTATTTCAATCTCTTCTCCACTTTACAATTTGGCAGGCTCTTATAACTGGCTTGTTTATCGTAGGTCAAAACATCAGAACCGACAGAGCTAGCGCATTGTACGACGTGTTTCAGAAAGACGATCTTAGCAAAACCATCCTAACTTCGATGATCGAAGAAAAACCACTGCAAGTTACTCTAGATAATCGAAAAGCGTATGTAGGCTATGTGCTCGATACAGTTGAGCCAATGACTGAGTCTAGCTATTTAACTATCCTCCCTATGATGAGTGGCTATAGAGACTCGGAAACGTTGGAGCTAACACTCTCTAATGACTATTTTTCGTCAATTGAGGACTTTGAAACAGCAGGCAGAGAAAACCCTGATGACTTCGGTATCGTGTTACCCAGATCCAAAATTGTCTCGTGCCACATCTTTAATCAATTTCTACATAACAACATTACTGACGCCAGAAACAATTCTGAGCAAGGGACTATTCAAGAATGAATTTTAAAGGGAAATCAATTAAGCACTGGCTGTTTATTACGAGCTGGGCTCTCGTACTCTACTTCGAAACTCTTTACTCAACTGAGATGATTAAAGAAATTTTCAACGTTTATATTTCCCATGTTTGGGGCGTGCTAATAGTCACTGTCGGTCTGATATCGCCCATGCACTCAGGTGTCTGGGATGTTAAAGCTTCAGAGCTTAGCTGGAAGAATGCTTTGTTTCCTGTTGCGGTTGTTATTGCCGTAATATTATTGATCTTCGCCTATATATTACTAGGTTTATCCGCTAGCGGGCCATGGTGGTTAATCCTCGTCACTACTATATCGTTCATTGCGGCATGCCTTCTACTGATGACTGCAGAAATCGCAATGCTGTCTCGCAAAGCCTCACTACCTCAAAACGGCATTACTCGTAACTGATGTAAACTGGTGCCATATTTGGTGCCAGTTTAGTTATATATGGCCTTTATTTATTTATAAAACATGTGTTTGATAGCTCTTTTCAGTAGAGGCCCCCGCTACCAAATAAAAAGGGTCGACAATAGTCGGCCTTTTTTTCGCCTATAAAAACATTTATCTCCATCCCTGTCTTATCGGATTAAACCTAAGCTTTGGTGAACTTCGTTCCGTCTTTAGTCGTACTCTTAAGGCTTAGTTTGTTGGAGAACTCGGGTGACAAATCATTCTACGACCATCAATCAACGAGAAATCGCGCACTTCCA
Organism: Oleiphilus sp. HI0066; assembly: GCF_001635725.1. Classification (NCBI taxonomy): domain Bacteria; kingdom Pseudomonadati; phylum Pseudomonadota; class Gammaproteobacteria; order Oceanospirillales; family Oleiphilaceae; genus Oleiphilus; species Oleiphilus sp. HI0066. Next base: position 4,965 of record NZ_LWFH01001189.1, on the reverse strand, counting down.
TCAACTTGCAGAAACCTGGTGGGATGCAGAAGGTCCATTTTGGCCGCTTCATCGATTAAACAGGCTTCGGGTTGACTGGATTGTCGAGCAACTCTGCGCTCAATCCGAAATGGCAAACTCCCTGAAGCCTTTATCTGGTCTATCTGTTTTAGATGTTGGCTGTGGCGGCGGAATATTGAGCGAATCTTTGGCGCGTTTGGGCGCTAGGGTTACAGGCATCGATGTCGTAGAAAAGAATATTGCCATTGCGCAAACACATGCAGAACAACAGCAGCTTGATATTGAATATCGTCTTATTTCAGTTGAAGAGCTACGAAACGAAGGTGTTCAGTACGATGTTGTATTCAACATGGAGGTTGTTGAGCATGTTGCCAATCTTCCCTTGTTTATGGCGTCATGCCATGAACTTGTAAAAGAGGGTGGTGCCACTTTTGTTGCCACCATTAATCGTAATTGGCTAGCTTGGTTTGTGACGGTATTTGGCGCCGAATATGTATTGCGATGGCTTCCAAAAGGAACGCATCATTATTCTATGCTCAGAAAACCTTCTGAGATTGAGGCGTTCCTTAACGCTGACGCTTTCGAGGTAGTTCGCAAAGCTGGTGTGCGCGTTAATCCTGTCAATCGATCGATGTCGATCATTGAATCGCTGGCGATCAACTATATGATTTACGCAGAAAAGCAGCGATGAAACTTAGCTATTTTTCTGCGCTGAACTCTGTACAGGTGTAGCGTCGACCTTCGAATCAGCTTCTGAAATAGAATGTGTCAGGCTTGCTTCTGGTATCTGCTCGTTTTGATTCATTTCTTTTTTGAAATTCTTGACGGCACTGCCCAAATCGCCACCCATATTGCGAAGCTTTTTTGTTCCAAATAGTAAGGCTACGATTGCTAAAATAATCAGTAACTGTGTTGGACTAATCCCCATTTTTCTTACCTACTCGAGTGATTCCAAAGCGACACATCCTATTTTTTAAACATGACATTTTTACTTCAGCGAGATGTATTTTTTTCGACGCGAGTCCGTACTTTGTTGTGGATGAATGCCTGTATTGTTTGCCGCTAAAACGTCATATTTTTTTCAAATAATTGTCACATCACACGGCTAGTTTCTTCGGCGTGAGTTTTTCGCAAACAAGATAAATCCATAAAATTTAGGATGTGATAATGAGTAAAGCGACGTTTGATCCGCGCAAGTTTAACAAGAGTTCCAATGCGCCTTTTTCAGAGGTAATGGAAGCGAATTTTAACCGCAGAGCGGTTTTAAAAGGCGGTGTTGGGGGCATGGCTGCATTAGGCATGCTGTCTACATTTGGTTTGAGTGCTTGTAGCAGTAGCGATAGCCCTTCTGTCGGTGCTGATCAGAGTTCAGTGTCTTTGGGGTTTGAGTCTATTCCAGGTTCTCTCACTGATGCAGTGACCGTTGCTGCGGGTTATACCGCATCGGTACTAGCGCCTTGGGGCACGCCGCTTAACAATACTGCAAATGCTTGGCGTGATGACGGCACGAACACTGCTGAAGACCAAGCGAACTCAGTAGGTATGCACCACGATGGCATGCACTTCTTCCCATTAAACGACGAAGAGACAGATGGCTTGTTGTGTATCAACCACGAATATATCGACCAAAATGCACTTCACCCTGCTGGTGCAACACGTGACGCGATTACCGGTATGCGCACAGATGTTGAAGAAGTACGCAAAGAAATCAACGCACACGGTGTTTCTGTTATCCGTATTCGTTTAACTGGTGATACTTGGTCTGTTGTCGACAATGACTCATATAATCGTCGTTTTACGGGTGCGACAGAAATGCGCATCTCGGGGCCTGTTACTCAAGATCCTTCAGTGCTAGTGACGCCATATTCACAAGCGGGGGACCGTGTTCGTGGAACATTGAATAACTGTGGCAATGGCTATACTCCTTGGGGAACCTATCTCACATGTGAAGAAAACTGGCCTGGTTATTTTGTTAATACCGGTACGCGCAGCACAGCGGATGAACGTCTTGGTGTAGACGATGACGATACGCGCTACGGTTGGGATGATGTAAAAGGTGACGGCTCTGAAGTCGCCGATGAGTTCACGCGTTTTGACGCGACGCCATCTGGCTCAGGTCCAACAACGGATTACCGTAACGAGCCAAATGGCCACGGTTATATTGTTGAAATCGACCCATACGACAACACAAGCATGGCGGTTAAACGCACTGCACTAGGTCGCATTCGTCATGAAGGCTGTGTCTTCGGTAAGTTAACCGTTGGACAACCCGTTGTATTTTATACAGGTCATGATGGGCGCTTTGAATATATGTATAAGTTCGTATCCACCGCACTTTGGGATGCAGCAGATGCATCGCCAAGCGATCGTTTAGCCACAGGTGCGAAGTACATGGATGAGGGCACGCTGTATGTTATGCGCTTTAATGACGACAACACTGGTGAGTGGATCCCTCTAGTATTGAGCACGGCGTTATCAGACAACTATATTGCAGATAACAGCCTAACGGCTGGCTCAACCTTGGGCGATATGTTCTCTTCTCTTGGTGAATTGATTCTTAACACTCCAGGAGCGGCGGATGCCGTGGGCGCAACCCCAATGGACCGTCCAGAATGGTGTGCAGTCGATCCAATTACAGGTAGTGTTTATCTCACTCTCACTAACAATACGCGCCGTGATGCGACAACAGGGACAAACCCAGCTAATCCACGTTTAGACAATAAGTATGGCCATATTCTTCGTTGGGATGAGAGTGCAGAACCAACTGCATTTGAATGGGATATCTTTGTATTTGGCGCACCATCTTCGGGCGTTGATGCAGCGAGCTACAATAATTCTGGTCTGACTGAGATGAATCAGTTCGCAAGCCCTGACGGCCTGTTGTTTGATAACCGCGGCATTATGTGGATTCAAACCGATAATGGTGCAGACGAAGTTGAAAACTATACCAACGACCAAATGCTCGCTGTTATTCCATCTAAGTTACGTGTTGATGGTGAACAGCAGGTGATTTCGGCAGAGAATCAAGATGCATTACGTCGTTTCTTTGTTGGTCCGAATGGTTGTGAAGTGACAGGGCTTGCGATTGCGAGTGATAATTCAAGTTTCTTTGCGAATATTCAGCACCCAGGCAACTGGCCATATGCGGTTGATGCAACAACTGAAACTCCATCAGGTACGAGCATTCGCCCTCGCGCAGCGACAGTTGTATTCCGTAAAACAGACGGTGGTGCAATCGGTGTTTAGTCGGCAATAAGTTTGCCCCTTAAAGCAGCTCCTTCGGGAGCTGTTTTTCTATGCATATAAAATCCATTTTTGATTGCATTCATTTCGAAAAGATTTAATAGAATTAGCTTCTATATTTATCTCCTTCATCAGACGTTTACTGATGAACTTTTAACCTTGTTTTTAAAACCTTCCCAAACAACAAAACTAACGAGAAGTGTAACAAAAACACACAAATCTTGAGCAAATTAAATAATTTGAATTTGTCTAATAATTTCAATGCTTTATAGCGAATAGATTTTATCTTTTCTTGTTTCTACTGTGATATTCATCACGGTTATTTGCCGCCTCCTTGAGACCGCGCGTATCAATACTACTTTCATGAAAAGTTATTTGTAAAAAAACAAAGCTTTAGAGTTTGTCGTTGAATACAACTCGAAATCGAGTTGTGATCTGAATGTTTGGAGAAGAGCGCAATGTCTGATATCCCTAATGACGAAAACAACCCATTAAATGATGCAGTCGAGAACAGCGTAACCCCTGAGGCGAATAGTGAGAATGGGTCTTCGGGCAGTAATAATCAGCAATCAACAACCACTAATACTGCAGCAACTGGTGCTGATACCGTAAATAGTCAGATAACCGAAGCGGAACAAGATCTTAGTGGGTCGAACACTGAGGGCGAGAGCGCAGACGAGGGAGTCGCGTCTGGTGGAGAAGAAGAGGCATCACCAGATGCGGTTCAATCAAGCGACGCGCAATCAAATATTGTCGATTCTCAGTTGGAGTCAGACGAGCCTTCTGATGGTGAGGACGCAGCCGGTTTAAGCGAAGAGGCAACTGCCAACGCGCTTCAGGCAGTTGGTATTCAAAGTGTTGGTGGGAACGACATCGCCGCTGCGCTTCAGAATCCAGATTTTGCTCAAGCCGCGCAAGGCATTGCTCAGGATTTACTCGATTCCAACATTAGCGTAGATGACGCGTTGACGCAGCTCGAAGAGGCTCTTAACGACAACGATCCAGATTCTGAGACGACGACTGAAAGTTTTGATGTGATTGTTGAGGAAGCGACTGACCAAGTTGCAGCTGAAGGTGAAGACTTCGATACAAAAACCGTATCTGAAACATTTCAAATGGATGTTACTAGCGTTAATGATGACCCAGATGTCGGTAGTACTATTGAACTTACTATGCAGGAAGATGACTCGCTACTTGTAACGCAACAAGTGTTGCTGGCAAATTCGTCCGATGTGGATGGTGATACGCTCACGGCGTTGAATCTACAGACAGCCAATCCGGAACTGACGATTACAGATAATGGTGATGGGACGTTCACGCTGACACCGGCTGCAAACTTCAATGGCGATCTCGATATTAGTTTCGATGTATTCGATGGTGAAGCGACAGTCGCAGCCAATATCGATTTGACAGTGAACCCAGTGAATGATCTGCCGGTCGCGCAGGATCAGAATTTCCAGATGAACGAAGACGGGACGATCACGCTTACAGATGGGGATCTGTTAACGGGAGCGTCGGATGTTGATGGCGATACGCTGAGTATCTCAGATGTTACATACACAGGTACGGATGGAATCTTCACCGATAATGGAGATGACACATATACCTTTGCACCGAATGAGAACTTCAATGGTAATGTCACCGTCGACTTTACCGTGTCTGATGGTCAGGGTGGTACCGATACGGCCCAAGCGAATATCGTAGTTGTTCCTGTGAATGACT
>NZ_LWFH01001188.1:0-1910 GCF_001635725.1 Oleiphilus sp. HI0066 | reverse complement strand
ACAGAGCCATCTTGCACACTGGTTCGAGCGCCTATTCGAATACGATGCATATCTCCTCTAATCACAGCCATAGGCCATACCGAGCAATCATCACCGAGGTGAACATCTCCAAGTACAAGTGCACTAGGGTCGACAAATACATCATTGCCAAGCTTGGGGGAGTGTTCTACATAACTACGGACTGATTTCATGGCTTTCTTCTATACTTTGTGAATTGTTACAGAGAAGATTGTTGCGATTATGTTTCAATTGCTCTTCTCATCATTCCGTCAATATTGTTCTAGGCCGACCTGAATGTCTACAGCCCTTTTGCAGGAACAACAGCTTCCAGCTTTTGAAACGTATTCCGTTTCAGATTTCCGCCCCGCATTAGAAGCGTTAATGTCACAATTCAATAATCTGCTTGAGAAAGTATGTGCTCAACAAGAATCTAGTTGGGATGAAACGGTCGCTCCGCTCAGTGATTTGAGTCGCAAGATTGATCACGTTTGGTCGATCGCTTCGCATCTAAAAGCGGTCGCCGATAGCGAAGAATTGCGTGCGGTTTATAAAACGCTGTCAGAGGAATTGAGTGCTTTTTATTCCGCTGTTGCCCAGAACAAAGAATTGTACTCTCGTTATCTTGCTGTCTCAGAACAAAGTGGTCTTAATGCCTCTCAGAAAAAAGTCTTAGAAAATAAGTTGCGTAGCTTTCGCTTGAGTGGTGTTGCATTAGAAGATGATGCCAAAGCTGAATTCAAAGCACTTAATCAGAAACTTGTAGGCCTTAGTAATCGTTTTTCTGAAAATGTACTCGATTCATCGCAAGCGTGGTCATTACATATCGTTGATGCAGAGCGATTAGCAGGTGTGCCTTCATCAGTCATTTCTCGTTTAGAAGAAAGAGCTAGAGATAAGGGCTATGAAACTGGTTACCTCTTGGGTTTGGATCTCACTCTTTATTTGCCCGTGATGCAGTATTGCGAGGATAGAGATCTCAGAAAAGTTTTGTATGAAGCGTTTATTACCAGAGCTTCAAATCAAGGGCCGCATGATCTCTCTCACGCGAATGAAGAACTAATGCGTGACATTATGGATGCACGTTTACGTAAATCTGAATTATTAGATTTGGCTTCGTATGCAGACTTATCGGTGCAAACGAAGATGGCTGAATCGCCGCAGCAGGTCCTCGATTTTTTATACGATCTTCATGAGAAAGCTAAGCCTCTTGCGGAGAAGGAGTTTGTTGAGCTGACAGCTTATGCAAAACAGAAATTCGGATTGGCTGAGCTAGCTGCATGGGATGTACCGTTTGTGACGGAGACCTTGCGTAAGGAACGATTTGATGTCGATCAGGAATTACTACGCCAATATTTCCCTTTGCCAACGGTTTTAAGTGGCTTGTTTGAAGTACTAAAGCGCGTTTTCGGTGTTGAGCTTGAAGAGCAAGAAGGGGTAAGTACGCCAGTCCCCGATGCGCGCTGTTTTAAAGTTTTGCAAAATGGTCAAGCCTTGGCGTATATCTACATGGATTTGTATTCGCGTGATGGAAAACGTGGCGGCGCATGGGTAGGTACATGTCATAAATTGACAGAGTTCGACAAAGAAGAGCCTTTATTACCTGTTGCGTATTTGGTCTGTAATTTTGCTGCGCCGAGTGACGGAAAGCCAAGTTTGCTGACACATTCCGACGTCGTAACCTTATTCCATGAATGCGGTCATGCAATGCACCATTGCTTGACTAAGATTTCTTATCCTGAGATTTCTGGGATCGCTGGTGTGCCTTGGGACGCTGTTGAGTTGCCGAGTCAATTTCTGGAAAACTGGTGCTGGCAGCCCGAAGCGCTCGAGTTTTTGTCGTCACATGTCGATGACAAGGAGAGCTTGCCTGACGCATTGATTGAAAAGATGATGAAAGCCAAGAGCTTTAT
>NZ_LWFH01001187.1:0-1405 GCF_001635725.1 Oleiphilus sp. HI0066 | reverse complement strand
GTCGGAACGATTTCCCCATGGTCGAGTAAGGCAACAGATATCGCCTTAGGTTGTGGGCTTGATCAGATCAAACGAATCGAACGTGGTATTGCTTACTATGTGCGTGTTGATGGGAATCTTGATGCAAATACTGTCGGTGCATTGTCTGACGTGCTTCACGATCGCATGACACAGACTGTATTCCATGAGTTTGCGGGTGCAGAACTTCTGTTCAAACAGTCAGAGCCAGCAGCGCTAAGTACGGTCGATGTGATTGCCTATGGGCAAGATGCCTTGACTGAAGCCAACAAGCGAATTGGCTTAGCGCTCGCGGAAGATGAAATTGAATATCTGACCAAAGCATTTATCGATCTTGGGCGTAACCCTAGCGATGTAGAACTGATGATGTTTGCGCAAGCGAACTCTGAGCATTGTCGTCATAAGATATTCAACGCGTCTTGGGATATTGATGGGGAAGCTCAAGATAAATCGTTGTTTGCGATGATCAAGAATACAAATCAACTGAGCGGAGAAGGGGTTTTATCTGCGTATAAAGATAACGCATCAGTGATTGTAGGCTCGAAGGGCAAGCGATTCTTTCCTAATCCAGAAACGAAGGTCTACGAAGGAAATGAAGAAGATATTCATATCCTGATGAAAGTAGAGACTCACAACCACCCAACGGCGATTTCACCTTTTAGTGGTGCATCGACGGGTTCTGGTGGTGAAATTCGTGACGAAGGTGCGACGGGTAAAGGCTCTAAACCTAAAGCGGGTTTGACTGGTTTTACGGTTTCTAACTTGAATATTCCGGGCTTCAAACAGCCGTGGGAGCAAGATTTTGGTAAGCCCGACCGCATTTGTTCCGCATTAGATATTATGTTGGATGGGCCGATTGGTGGTGCTGCGTTCAATAATGAATTCGGTCGTCCGAACCTAACGGGATATTTCCGTACGTTTGAACAAGAAGTGGCAAGTCCACTAGGACGTGAAGTCAAAGGCTACCACAAGCCGATTATGATCGCTGGTGGTCTTGGAAATATTCGTGGCGAGCACGTTGAAAAAGGCGAGATCAAAGTAGGTGCCAAACTAATTGTACTGGGTGGCCCAGCAATGCTGATTGGCCTAGGCGGTGGCGCTGCCTCGTCAATGGACTCTGGCTCAAGTCACGCAGATTTAGACTTTGCATCTGTGCAACGTGAAAACCCTGAAATGGAACGTCGTTGCCAAGAGGTGATTGACCGCTGCTGGCAACTTGGTGATCAAAACCCGATTGCTTTCATTCACGATGTGGGCGCTGGCGGTTTATCTAATGCCTTTCCTGAATTGGTGAAAGATGGTGGTCGTGGTGGTCGCTTTGATTTGCGCAAAGTGCCAAACGATGAGCCGGGTATGGCGCCGCATGAGATTTGGTGTAATGAATCCC
>NZ_LWFH01001186.1:0-806 GCF_001635725.1 Oleiphilus sp. HI0066 | reverse complement strand
TCCAGGGTATCGTTGGCTGACTTTACATTCTGATGGTTCCTTCGAAACGGAAGTGAAGCGAGCAAATGAGTTTGAGTTTGAGCTAGATCTTCAAAGTAATGGCTACTAAGCGACTTTTATATCTTCACGGTTTTAATAGCTCCCCTGCTTCTGAAAAAGCGAATCAAACCTGTAGTTATTTTGCTGAGAACGATCTTTTCCGAATCGACATTCCTGCTCTTCCTGCTGAACCGTCCAAAGCAATCGACTTGCTAGAGAATAAGCTCCAAGTTGCCGAGTATTCTGGTTTGATTGGTAGCAGTTTGGGAGGGTTTTATAGTCTTTATCTTCATGTTAACTATGCATTGCCGGCTGTTTTGATCAATCCAGCGGTGCGGCCGTATGAGTTGTTGTCGGATTACATTGGCATAAATAAAAATATGTATACCGGCGTGGAGTATGAAGTAAAGTCTGAGCATATGGAGCAATTACTTGCTTTAGATGTTGATCGGACGTCTTTAAAATTGTCGCAGTTATTTCTCTTAACAGAGAGCGAAGACGAAACACTCAATTATCAAGAAGCCGCGCTTAAATTGCTTGGTGCTAAAATGTATTTAAGTCGTGGTGGTGATCATTCTTATACATCATTCACAAAACACTTACCCACCATAGAACATTTCTTCAACAGAATTTCTTCTAAAAGCTAGTTTTTCTAGCTTTTGTTTCGGTAAAATGCGGCCCAATACTAATAAGCTTGTGGAGCTGTTAAGTGGGTAATAAAACATCCTTGTACCAAGCGCACCTTGATTCAGGCGCAAAGATCGTCG
>NZ_LWFH01001185.1:0-667 GCF_001635725.1 Oleiphilus sp. HI0066 | reverse complement strand
GCATCGCGCGCTGCGCGATCATGTCGCTCAATTCCGAGTACACCATACAAGCCCTTGCCGCACTCAATCGCGCGTCTCTTTTGCTCGGATGGGTAATGAATATCTGGTTTGAAATCACCATTAGGCAAGGCACCGCTCGTTATACCCCTCACGATTTTAGACACGCCTTTTAAACGCTGAATTTCGATACCCTTATCATACTTTTTCAATAACGCTTCAGCGATTTTATCTTTAGTCACCCCTTTTGCTATCGCCACACGATACGACTGCGTATTAGAAGAACTTGGTGCTTTCAAAGCATCCGCAAGCAAGGTCTTTATCAAGTCATCACTTACTTCTTGGTCGGTAAAATCACGCGTGCTATTGCGTTTCGTAAGAACGTCTTGGAACTCCATCTTTTATTCAGGCCTCAGGCTTTTTGTTAGAACATGCAGACTAAAAAACTCTGCACCAGATAGAAAGGGCTTACGGTAAAATTAAGTGTTTCGATCTATCAACACCCCATGTAAACTCGCCATCAAAATTTAGTACTTGAACTGGAGATCTTTCGTGCGTTTAGTTTCGTGGAATGTAAATGGTGTTCGCGCCGTAATGAAAAAAGACTTTTTGGCTTCGCTCGAAGAAATGCAGCCGGACGTGCTTTGCCTTCAAGAAACCAAGGCACAAG
>NZ_LWFH01001184.1:0-2051 GCF_001635725.1 Oleiphilus sp. HI0066 | reverse complement strand
TTTGATGATGGCTTCTTGGCCAGATTGCAGCTCCAGCTTATTCAGGAACTCAGTAATAGGGCGTCTAAATCCAGCGCTTGGAATGGCAAGCCCAATACGGTATTTATCATCTCCAATAGTGAGCTTGATCCAACTCGAGCTTTCGTCATGCTGCCATACCCCTTCTTCTAATATGCGGTATGAGCTTAGTTGGTGTGGGTTTAATCCATGAATTACGTTTCCATTGTGCGTAAAGGCATAAGCTTTGGGCTTGATAATCGCGATCAGCGCTAGGAATATTTTCTCAAGGCTATGCTGGCTCAAGCGACGAAAGCTTAGGTCAGGCTCTCTACTTAGTCTTTCTAACTCATTGCTAAAAAAACTATTTAGGTGACGCATTCTTTGCCAGCTCCATAAAGGGTAGGCAATCAATACTCCAAGCACACTGTTTACCGGTGGGAACCACGTTCTATCTAATACTAATAGAGCGTAGCTAAACCCAAATATTCCTGCCGCCAATAACATGGTTGAGGGCATGACGAAAGTTGGACGAATACGTGGAAAAATTAAGATAGGAACAAGAATGAATGCGAATGTTAATAGATATACCCACCGCTCCGAAACGCTACGAATAATCTTTTGATTGATGATTGCAGAGTAGGCGTTCGCGTGAATTTCAACGCCCGACATAGGGCTATTCATATGAGAAAAGGGCGTGGGGATAATATCACCTAAGCCAGCCGCAGTTGCCCCAATAAGAATTGTTTTGTTGCGGAATGTCTCGGCCGGTATCTTATTCGACATCACGTCAACATAACTGTAAGTCGGGTAAGTGCCGCGAGGTCCTGCAAACGGAATAAGGCGGTATTCTGCGTTGACTGCCACATATGGGACACGCGTCTGTTGGCGAATCTCTTGTAAATATTGAACCATGGGATTGGTTTCGACCGCCATGGCCATAGACATCGCAGGCCAGTATGCATCTCCGACACCTGTGTTGAGAAATATTCCGCGAGTCAGACCATCCTCATCGAGCTCAACATGGACGTGCCCTAAGCCAAGTGCGGCGTTGGCTAATTCTGGAATAGGTAGAATTTCTGAAAGCGGCTTGTCATAGGCGAGGGGGTGAACATGTAGAGGTAACAGAACATTTCCTGCATCTTCTATTGCCTCAGCGAGAAGAAAGTCATCCGCTGGGTGTTGCGTGTCATACTCTGAAAACAATACATCAAATACGATGAGTGAGGCTTGATAATATCTCAGCTTATCAACAAGTTGTGCGTGAATAGCTCTTCGCCAAGGCCATTGGCCAATGCTACTAAGACTTTTCTCATCAATCGAAATAATAACGGTATTAGGGTCTGGATCCACCGTTGCTGCATGCGTAAATGCATCATAAGTGAGGAGGTCTAGACGCTTTGCTACGTGGCTATATACAAGCAGCGCGCTCACTAAAATAAGCGCCAAAGTGAGAATGTGCTGCTCGTAAGGATGTGGATCGTTTATAGGCTTGCTTGCCATAGTTCTATTGTATTTATTGAGGAGTAGGCTCTAACAAAATATCTTTATGTGGGCCAAACTCTGAACTAAATATTTCGTCGCCTAAGCCTTTTACACGGGCATAAAAATGCTTGCCTTCTGGTAGCTTGAGGAACGCACGTGTTTTACTAAGCGTTTCTTCTTTTAATAATCTTCTGAACTCTTTATCGTCTGATATTTGTAATACATAGCCTTGGGCGTTGTCTACGGTGTGCCAGAAAATTCCCACTTGGTCGCCAATATAGTTGACGGTCAGAATATTAACGACGTCGAGTTTACCTTGAATAGATACTGCTCTTGCAGCACTAGTAGCTTCTGCTTTTCCAGCGCTTAATGTACGAACTCTCCAGAAATAATTGCCAGCGGCGATAGAGTCTTCAAGGCGGTAACTGGTATTTTCAGACCATTTTGTCGGAAGTGCTAAGCGCTTAAAGTCATCTGTTTTCGACAGCTCAAAGCGGGACAGTGTTTCTGGGTGTTTCACTTCCCATGAGAATTCAGCAGTAAACGCATCAACGATGCTCCCTGGTAGA
>NZ_LWFH01001183.1:0-2381 GCF_001635725.1 Oleiphilus sp. HI0066 | reverse complement strand
AAGTGCTTGATAGCGAACAGCACTACCAAAACATCGGTGCGACTGATGCAACTCCTGACATGATCGATGCGATCGTTGCTGAAGGCGCTAAGTTCTGTGAAGAAGTTCTTGCACCTATTAATCAATCAGGTGACCAAGAAGGTTGTACTTGGAGCGAAGACGGTGTTAAAACGCCGACTGGTTTTAAAGAAGCATATCAGCAGTACGTAGAAGGCGGATGGCCTTCAATGAACGCTCCTGTTGAGCACGGTGGTCAAGGTCTTCCAGAATCGATCAACATCATTCTCAGTGAAATGGTTGGTACTGCTAATTGGGCATGGGGTATGTACCCTGGTTTATCTCACGGTGCACGTGCAACACTTGAAGAGCACGGAACACCTGAGCAGCAAGAGACTTACCTGACTAAACTTATCTCTGGTGAGTGGACAGGTACTATGTGTTTGACTGAGCCGCAATGTGGTTCTGACCTAGGTATCCTTACTACTAAAGCTGAGCCAAACGCTGACGGTTCTTATGCTATCACTGGTACTAAGATCTTTATCTCTGCTGGTGAGCACGACATGGTCGATAACATCGTTCATATCGTACTGGCACGTCTTCCAGGTGCTCCGGAAGGTACAAAAGGTATTTCTTTGTTCGTCGTTCCTAAGTGTCTTCCTGATGCAAACGGTGAAGCAGGTGAGCGTAATGCTGTTTCTTGTGGTTCTATTGAGCACAAGATGGGTATTCACGGTAACTCAACTTGTGTGATGAACTTCGATGGCGCGAAAGGTTGGTTGATTGGTCCAGAAAACAAGGGCCTAAACTGCATGTTTACGTTCATGAACGTTGCGCGTATCGGTACTTCTATTCAAGGTCTTGCGGCTGCGGAAGGTTCTTTCCAAGGTGCACTTACATACGCTAAAGATCGTTTGGCGATGCGTTCATTGACTGGTCCTAAGAACCCAGAAGGTAAAGCTGACCAAATCATCGTGCACCCTGACGTTCGTCGTATGCTTCTTACTCAGAAAGCTATCGCGGAAGGCTCTCGTGCGATGATCTACTATGCAGCTCAACAGGCTGACCTAGTTGCTCACGGTGAAGGTGAAGATCAGAAAGCTGCTGATGAGATGCTTGGCTTCTTGACGCCAATCTTGAAAGCATTCTGTACTGAAGCTGGTTTTGAAGCTGCTAACCACGGTTTACAAGTATTCGGTGGCCACGGTTTCATTGCTGAATGGGGCATGGAGCAAATTGTTCGTGATACGCGTATCGCACTTCTTTATGAAGGAACTACTGGTATTCAGGCGCTTGACTTACTTGGTCGTAAGATCCTTATGAGCCAGGGTGCATCACTTCGCAACTTCACTAAGCAGGTACATAAGTTCTGCCAGGCTAACGAAGGTAACGAAGCCTTGAAACCATTCATCGAGAAACTAACTACTCTTAACAAAGAGTGGGGCGACATCACAATGAAAGTTGGCATGAATGCTATGAAGAACCGTGATGAAGTTGGTGCGGCTTCTGTAGACTTCCTAATGTACTCTGGTTACGTATGCTTGGCATATTTCTGGGCGCAAATGGTTAAAGTTGCTCAAGAAAAGCTAGACGCTGGTACTACTGAAACTGGTTTCTATACAGCTAAAGTACAAACTGCACAGTTCTACTTCGATCGTATCCTTCCACGCACAGCTGCACACGCGCAGATGATTGCTGCAGGTAGCGACTCGATGATGGCAATCGACGAAGAAAACTTCGCATTCTAATTGTCATTATTCATGAAAAAGCCCGCTTTGCGGGCTTTTTTGCGTTATAATGCGCGCGATTTTTTTGGCTGACGGCGTTCTTTGAGCGCTTTAGCTCATAGATAAACACAAAGAATTAATTGAGGATTAGGAAATGGCAGAGTACAAAGCGCCCCTTCAAGATATTCGCTTCGTAATGAATGAAGTGTTTGAAGCAGAAAAACTTTGGGGTTCATTGGCAGGCACACAAGATGTCATTGACATGGAAACTGCTGATGCAATTTTAGAAGAGGCTGGAAAAATTACAGCTTCGTTGATTGCACCATTGAGTCGTGAAGCTGATGAAGAAGGTTGTCACTTTGATAACGGTAAAGTCACTGTACCTGCAGGCTTTGTAAATGCATATAAAACGTTTGCTGAAGGTGGTTGGTCAGGTTTGACTGGTAACCCAGTTTACGAAGGTATGGGCATGCCTAAAATGTTGGGCGCTCAGTATGAAGAGATGCTTTACTCTGCTGACATCTCATTCGGTCTATATGTGTGTTTGACTTCTGGTGCGGCATTGGCAATTGATGCGCACGCTTCAGAAGAGCTTAAGCAAAAATACCTGCCAAAAATGTATTCAGGTGAATGGACAGGTGCTATGGATTTGACTGA
>NZ_LWFH01001182.1:0-825 GCF_001635725.1 Oleiphilus sp. HI0066 | reverse complement strand
TTTGGGGTTTCGGTGAGCCAGATTAATTTATTGCTCGATACAATTCTCGCATCCTTGCTGCAAACAGGAAGCGTGTCTTGGCTGTATTACTCGGATAGATTGGTTGAGCTGCCGCTTGGAGTCTTTGGTATTGCGATTGCGACGGTGATTTTGCCGGCGCTTTCAGCAAATAATGCCGCAAAGTCGGAAGAGGCTTTTTCAGCCACTATCGATTGGGCTTTGAAAATGGTTCTTTTAATTGGCTTGCCTGCAGCACTTGCTTTAATCGTTTTGGCAGAACCATTAATCGCCGTGTTGTTTCATTATGGAGCTTTGAACGATACTGATGTGCTGCAGTCTGCTCACAGTTTGCGAGCATATGCTTTAGGCTTGTTGGCGTTTATGTTCGTCAAAGTCCTAGCGCCGGGTTTTTTCGCGCGAAAGGATATGCGTACACCGGTCAAAATTGGCATCTATGCCATGATCGCCAACATGGTATTTAATCTCGCGCTTATCTGGCCTTTACAGCACGCAGGGCTTGCGCTGGCTACTGCAATGTCGGCTTGGTTAAATGCAATTTGTTTATTGGTGGTTTTGAAGCGACAAGGCGTTTACAAGTCAGGTAATGGCTGGTTTGTATTTGTAATACGTTTGCTGGGTGCTGTCGTCGCTATGGTGTTAGTGGTTTCATATTTGAATTCACCAACTCAAGAATGGTTGGTTTGGGATGTTTGGCAGCGTATCTCGACGATTGGTTTGCTTGTCATCTGTGGAATCTTTAGTTACTTCATTGTTTTGCTTTGCTTGGGTTTAAACTTGAAAAATATGCTTAAGCAAAAGGTGTAG
>NZ_LWFH01001181.1:0-1090 GCF_001635725.1 Oleiphilus sp. HI0066 | reverse complement strand
GCGGCGCTACGTCAAAATGTCGCTTTAGATGACGAGTCAAGTTTGGCCGCAGTCGCGGCAGGTCTTGATTGTTCTTTTGAAAGTTCAAAGCCGGGCGAGCCGGTTCGTGTAATGCTTGCAGGAGAGGATGTGACGAGTGAATTACGTCTTGAGACCACGGGCGATAATGCTTCAAAAGTGGCGGTTCTCCCTGAAGTGCGTGCAGCGTTATTGCAGCGCCAGCGCGATTTTCAGCAGCTTCCTGGTCTGGTAGCTGATGGACGAGATATGGGAACAGTTGTTTTTCCTAACTCTCAATTCAAAATATTCTTAACCGCTTCTGCTCAAGCCAGAGCAGAGCGTCGTTTCCAACAGTTGAAGGCACAGGGTGAAGATGTTAGAATCGCGACCCTTTTGCAAGAGATCGAAGCGCGTGATGCGCGTGATATGGGTCGTAAAGCCGCGCCGTTAAAGGCCGCAGACGATGCTGTCACGATCGACACGACCGAATATTCGATCGAGCAAGTGTTGGAAAAAGTCCTTTTATTGGTCAATCCAAAGTAAGATTTTTCCTCTAAAAATAGTTTTAATGCTTATGGCAATGAAAAACCGGCCAGAGGTTTGTCATGAGCGTATGTAAATAGACCGTATTAACTGGTGGTACGGAGAATCATATACAGGAAATGTAATGAGCGAGAGCTTTGCAGATTTATTTGAAGAGAGCCTAAAAGAGATCGATATGACCCCAGGGTCGATCGTTAAAGGCGTGGTTGTAGACATCGATAGCGATTGGGTTACAGTTAACGCAGGCTTGAAATCAGAGGGCGTTATCCCTCTTTCACAGTTCGTAAACGAAGCTGGTGAAGTTGAACTAGCAGTTGGTGACACTGTTGACGTAGCACTTGATGCTGTAGAAAACGGCTTTGGCGAAACGCAACTTTCACGTGAGAAAGCGAAGCGTGCTGAAGCATGGAAAGATCTTGAGAAAGCATTCGAAGCTGAAGAGATCGTTAAAGGTATCATCAACGGTAAAGTTAAAGGCGGCTTTACTGTTGACCTTAAATCTGTTCGTGCATTCCTACCTGGTTCTCTAGTTGACGTTCGTCCAGTT
>NZ_LWFH01001180.1:0-1412 GCF_001635725.1 Oleiphilus sp. HI0066 | reverse complement strand
TATCTGAAGACGGAAAACCTAGTGCAGGAGGCATGCTTCGTCATGGCGATGTGGATGCAGGTGATACACACACATGGAGTTTGGGTAGTGGTCAAACAAGTTTTCAGGGTCAATACGGCACCTTCACGATTGCGAGTAATGGCGTTTGGCGTTACCAACTTGATAATTCTCATCCTGATGTACAGAAACTAGCCGCTGGTGAGTCACTTACAGATTCAGTTATCGCCAATGTTGCAGATCAGTTAGGCGCGACAGACTCGCAATCGATAGGCATCACGATCAATGGTACGAACGATAACCCCGTTATTGCAGGTCAAATTACTGGTCAAACAAAAGAGGATACGACCAAGCACACATCAGGACAGTTGACGGTGACTGATGCTGACGCGTCTGATACTCACGTATGGTCGCTTGTTGGAACAGGTCGTGGAACCTATGGTGTTCTTCAGCTTGGGCCGAATGGGCAGTGGACATATGACATGTTTGATGGCTCACGTTCAAAAGCAGTGAACGGCTTGCGAGAGGGTGAAACGCGTACTGAGACCTTTCAAATACAAGTCGATGATGGGCACGGTGGGATCGTCACGCAAAGCGTTTCTATTATTGTTGAGGGTACAAATGATTCTCCTGCCATTAGAGGGCGAGCAACTGGCAGTGTGATAGAAGACCAAGTCGAAACGGTGAGCGGAAGACTACGCGATGGCGACCCTGATCGTGGCGACACGCATACTTGGTCAATTGATGGCGGTGGTGCCGATCAATATGGGCAATTGACGGTAGATCAAAACGGACGCTGGCGTTATACCTTGGATCGTACAAGCCCTGATACGCAAGGGCTTGGTGACGGGGAATCTGTCACCGTCCAACACACGGTGAGAGTCATTGATTCTCAAGGCGCAGCATCCACAAAAGTGGTATCTGTCGTTATTAACGGTACGAATGATAAGCCGCTGATGGCGGGCCAATTTAGTGGTACGGCAAAAGAAGACGTTACGCCGACGATTAGCGGTCAGCTGACGCCAGACGATGCTGACAAAAACGACACACATAGCTGGCGAGTGTTAAATCCCAACGCCTCATACGGAAGTTTATCGATAGATGGGCAAGGGAAATGGACATTCTCTCTGCATCCTAACTCCGCGTCTGTGAAGGCTTTGTCTGAAGGCCAAGTCATTCAGCAGACATTTCGTGTCGAGGTGAGAGATCAGCATGGTGAGCGAACCATTAAACAAGTTGTTATTGATGTTGAGGGAACGAACGATCTACCTACCATTCGTGGACAGAACACCGGTTCAGTTACCGAAGATTTGATCGGTCAAACCTCAGGTTCGCTCACTGCAGTAGATGTTGATGCCTTAGATACGCATACATGGAAGGTTGTTGGTTCGCAGCAAGGCCGTTTTGGTGGGCTG
>NZ_LWFH01001179.1:0-2441 GCF_001635725.1 Oleiphilus sp. HI0066 | reverse complement strand
GAGGCTTCAGCATCAGTTTGGAATATGAAACACTAGCGCCAATTCGAACTATTTCAAGAAAACTAAATGACTACCCATCGCATAATTCTTGGCTCATCTAGCAAATACCGCAAAACTCTATTAGAAAAGCTGTTTTCTCATGTTGAATGCATTGCTCCTGAGATCGATGAAAGATCTATTTCGGCCAACTCTCCAAAAGACTTAGCTCTAAAGCTCGCATCACTAAAAGCGCATAATGTGGTGGCATCACTCTCATCACCAATCAAAAGCATTGTTATCGGTAGCGATCAGGTAGCTTATTGCGACGGAGTATATCTTCATAAACCAGGTTCTTTCAAAAAGAACTGCGAGCAACTCGCCTTCTGCTCAGGCAAAGAGGTTTCGTTTTTTACTGCTCTTTCGGTCGTTAACACCGAAACAATGCAGGAAGAAACCACTTGCGATCTAACGCGCGTGAAATTTAAGCCTTTAACATCCGCCCAAATTGAAAGCTATGTGCAAAAAGAGCCATCTTATGATTGTGCGGGCGGATTCAAGGTCGAAGGTTTAGGCGTTACGTTGTTTGAGGCGATTGAGACAAAAGACCCAAATGCTCTGATAGGCCTCCCATTAATAGAGCTATGCCACATACTTAAGCGCTTCGGTATTATGCTCCCATAAAAAAGGCAGCTAATTAGCTGCCTTATATAGCTTTTTAAAAAATCTAACGAAGCTGCATGGTATTCAAACCTAATACTGAACTGATCGCTCCGCCGATGGATACACCCAAGGACTCTGTAAATTGCTGGAGTGGGTCTGGCTGCAATGAGAAGTCAACAATATCTTCAGCACCGACAAGCTCGCGCGCCACGTAACCAGAACTACCTAATCCGTCAATCAAGCCCAACTCAAGAGCTTGCTCCCCATTCCAGATCAATCCACTAAATAACTTATCGTTTTCTACCAAACGATCACCACGCCCTTCTTTCACCTTATCAATGAATTGCTGATGCGTACTAGTTAATACAGTTTTCCAGAATGCCACCTCTTCTGGATCCTCTTCACTAAACGGGTCCAGAAATGCTTTGTGCTCACCAGAGGTATAAGTGCGACGCTCAACGCCATATTCATCAATCAGGTCAACAAAGCCAAAACCTGCTGCTGTTACACCAATAGACCCAACTAAGCTTGCTTTATCTGCATAAATTTCGTCAGCAGCCGCTGCCATGTAATAAGCGCCAGAGGCTCCCAAATCGGTAATCACTGCATAGAGTTTTTTCTCAGGATACAAGCCGCGCAACCGCTTGATTTCATCATAGACGTAGCCAGACTGAACTGGACTTCCGCCCGGGCTGTTAATTCTCAAAATGACCGCTTTAGCCCCTTCTGCCTCAAATGCAGAGCGTAAACCTGTCACGATCACATCAGCACTAGCATCTTCTTGATCTGCAATCACTCCTCGCACATCAATCAAGGCAGTGTAATTTTCGGAGTCAACCTGCATACCGCTTGGACTTAAACCATTTGCCATCATGCCAAGCAAAATGAATAAGTAAGCGAAGGTCAGCAACTTAAAGAAAATACCCCAACGACGAGTACGTCGCTGCTCAACCCCTAAAGTAGCTACCGTTTTTTCAATTAACTTCCATTCTTTAGAGTTGGAACTAGTTGGCTGAGGGACTGCCTTTACGTTATCTGAGTTTTCCAAAAGGAACTCCTAGTTTATTGTTTTATCAAAATTACTAATCAACGATCGACTTGAGAACGCCCATGATAAAAAATCTAGAGCTTTATATCGTCATGTGATTCGACGAGCCATGCTAGCAGCTCAGGCATCGCATCAACAATGCGCTTCGGATTATATTGCCGTAAGCTCTTCACCGCATGCACACCGTAGCTTACGCCGACACTAGGCATCTGTGCCTTCTGCGCCATTTCCATATCAAAGGTCGTATCACCAACCATCAACATTTGATCTCGCGGCACCTTCAAATGGTCAGAAATCTCGATAAGCATTTGCGGGTGCGGCTTCGATCGCGTTTCATCCGCGCACCGTTCAATATCAAAAAACTGTCCTAGCCCACTCTGCTCCTTCGCCATATCAAGACCGCGTCGACTCTTACCTGTCGCTACAGCTAAAACAAAGCCTCGATCTTTTAGCTCTTTAAGCACGTCGAATACGTCTGGAAACAACGATAACTCTGCACCTTCATTCTTATGGAATTGCTTAGAATAGTGCGCCCTCAACGTCTGAATCTGATCCTCAGTAATATTGGGATAAAGTTCAAACAAAGCCTCTTTCATACCGAGACCGATGATACTCTTCATGCGGGCGTAGCTGAGCTCAGGCAGGTCGCACACTTGTGCAGATTCAGCGATGCAGGAAACGATATGACGCTCCGAATCTACCAAGGTTCCATCCCAATCGAACACAATCGTTGAATATCGCACTAAAGTAACTC
>NZ_LWFH01001178.1:0-29049 GCF_001635725.1 Oleiphilus sp. HI0066 | reverse complement strand
TGATTCGTACCAACCAGCTTAATTAGCAATTTCAAAATCATATTTTATCTGGTTACCTACGATATATTCACTTCAAAATAACTTAGTAAGAGCATTTATATTTTGATGTAAGAGCACACTATACTTAAATCGTTTTAGAAGCTGGTTACATGTTTCCGCTGCCGACATACGCCTCAAAAGTTAAGCTAATCACCATTTTCATCCAGCTACAGATTAATACTTA
Organism: Oleiphilus sp. HI0066; assembly: GCF_001635725.1. Taxonomy (NCBI): domain Bacteria; kingdom Pseudomonadati; phylum Pseudomonadota; class Gammaproteobacteria; order Oceanospirillales; family Oleiphilaceae; genus Oleiphilus; species Oleiphilus sp. HI0066. Next base: position 28,826 of record NZ_LWFH01001178.1, on the reverse strand, counting down.
TTGATAATATTGCCCTTTATCTTAGCTTTCCCAGCTTCATCTAGGTCTTTTCTAGTTCTTATAGGTGTCAAGTCTCCCTCTACCGTTTTATTTATATCATCAATAACAGTCCACTCTTTGTTTGCCTTTGACTTTCCAATTAAGTAACGAAGAGAAAGCCTAAATTTTTCCGACTCATGCTGTACTGGCTGTGTTCCATGTAAAGTACAGTTATGCCACATGGCAGTGTAACCAGCCTGGCCTGTTAAAATTCTATCTTTAACTTCAACGCGCGCTCCGCTGTCGCTTTCATAGATCCACCGCTCACCCTCTTCCTTTTCTAGCTTGTGCGGAAAAAGAGTTGCTCCAAGCTTATGTGTTCTAGGAAGTACATGGAGAGGGGAGTCATATTCATCAACGTCATGAATATATACATATAGAGTTATAAAGGTTGCAGGATCTAGGTCAGTCATCCCTAGCGGCCAATCAATAATATCTTGATGAAAATCAATCCCACGAAAATATGTAATATCTCTAAACTCTTTTTTAATAAAAGGCCCTAAATTAGCTACATTTACGCCATCTATTCTAGATTTAATCCAGTCGGGCAACCACGATTCTGGAACACCGCACACCGCTTTTTTTATAACAATCTCATAATCATATCCAAGTAAGTTGGTCAATGTATTAGTAATTGACTCATTTTTTTCTACCACATCCAATTCATTAGCAAACTGTCCCAAAAAATTAAACTCAGAAGTCGGGTTAGCATTTTTATGAGAGGACTGGCGCTCATACTCTTCTTCACTCAAAAAGAGACTCTCATCAAAATGGCGCGACTCAATCATTTTTGTATAAAGCTTTTTAATCTTTTTCTGATCTAACAATTTCTCAAATTGATAGAAGCCATCATGTAACATACTTTTTTCTGGAATACTCATAGAATCCCTTTTACCGCTTTTAAAACTAGAAAAAACACATAAATAGAACTATCGGGCGCGAATCATACACAAAATATGCAAAAAAGGACTACTTAACATCTCAGCAATATTCAGTTACCAGTTTCACCAAGATTGTATCTATTCTATAATCCCGATAGCCTTTTCGATCTAGTTGATTTCACTAAAGATTTGCAGGTTTCCTCACCAAACTCATTGATTTACATTTAACTATAACGGCACTCTTTTTTTATGCTTAATGATAAAGTTGTCTTAATTACTGGAGGCACAGGTTCGTTCGGGAAGAAATTCTTAGAGACCATTCTTAATCGCTACCCAGACATCAAAAAGATTATTATCTTTTCAAGAGATGAATTGAAGCAATCAGAATTGCGTTTTAAATACCCGCCTCAAGACTATCCTCAATTACGTTTTTTTATCGGTGACATTCGCGATAGGCAACGCCTAATTCAGGCATGTGAAGGTGTGGACATGATCATTCATGCAGCAGCTATCAAGCAAGTAGATACTGCAGAATACAACCCAACCGAATGCATTCGTACAAACATTGATGGCGCTGAAAATGTAATCGCTGCAGCTTTAGAGTGTGGAGTCACTGACGTGGTGGCACTTTCAACTGATAAAGCGTGCGCACCTATCAATCTATATGGCGCAACCAAATTAGCATCAGACAAACTATTCGCTGCCGCAAACAATATTAAGGGATCAAAGGACATTCGATTCAGTGTGGTTCGTTATGGGAATGTCATGGGATCTCGAGGCTCGGTAATCCCATTTTTCTTAAATAAAAAACAATCAGGTGTTCTGCCTATCACCCATGAAGAAATGACCCGCTTCAACATCTCTCTTCAAGATGGTGTAGATATGGTTATGTATGCATTTGAGCACCACCTTGGTGGCGAGATATTCGTTCCTAAAATACCTTCATATAAAATCCTGGATGTCGCCGAAGCCGTAGCACCAGAGTGTAAAACGGAGATTGTTGGAATACGCCCAGGCGAAAAACTACATGAAGAAATGATTACGGACACCGATTCTCTCAATACAATAGACTTGGGAAAGTATTACGCCATCCTGCCATCGGTATCTTTCTGCTACCAAGAGCAAGATTACATTGAGCATCACAAAGCTGAAAAAGTACCATTTGGCTTCAAATACAATTCCGGTACGAACGACGAATGGGAAAGTGTAGAAAGTCTAAGAGCGTTAATAAACAAGCATATTGACCCTGATTTTGAGGTTTAAATATGTCCTTTATTCCATATGGAAAACAAGAGATTAGCCAAGAAGATATTGATTCCGTTATCAATGTCCTAAAGTCAGATTTTCTCACTCAAGGCCCCCAAGTCCCTGCCTTCGAGAACAGCTTAATTCAGGCTTGTGGTGCCGAGTATGCATTTTCTGTTAACAGTGCCACTTCAGCCCTACATATTTCTTGTTTAGCACTTGGCTTAAGGCAAGGGGATTACCTTTGGACAAGCCCTATTACATTCGTAGCCTCTGCAAACTGCGGGCTATATTGCGGTGCATACATTGATTTTGTAGATATCGATCCAGCTACATACAACATGTGCCCTACGAAACTTGAAAGCAAGTTAAAGCAAGCAAAAGCCGAAGGAACTCTCCCAAAAGTTATCGTTGTTGTTCACTTATGTGGCCAACCTTGTGACATGGAAAAAATCTATCAATTATCAAAACAATATGGCTTTAAAATAATTGAAGATGCCTCTCACGCAGTTGGCGCTCGATACAAGAACTCAAAAACTGGCGATTGTAAATACTCAGACATAACTGTATTCAGTTTCCATCCAGTTAAGATAGTGACTACAGCTGAAGGTGGAGCAGCTCTAACCAATAACGATGAGCTCGCAAAAAAACTAGAGTTACTGAGAAGCCATGGTGTCACGCGCGATGAAAGCTTAATGACCGAGGAGAGTCATGGTGGTTGGTACTACCAACAAATCGAATTAGGTTACAACTACCGAATGACCGAGATGCAAGCCGCCTTAGGCGTGTCACAAATGACCCGTTTAAATGAGTTTGTAGATCGCCGGAATGAGCTAGCTGTTAGATACGACAAAGAGCTTACACATTTACCAGTCGAGCTTCCTAAGCGACTTGATTCCACCTATTCAAGCTTCCATTTATATATTCTTAGGTTAAAGCGAAACGAAATTAAATTGAGTCATAAGGAAGTATTTTCAGGATTACGCAATGCAGGCTTAGGAGTAAACCTTCATTACATACCAGTGCATTTACAACCCTATTATCAGAATTTAGGGTTCAAAGCTGGCGACTTTCCAGAGGCCGAAAAGTATTACAAAGAGGCGATATCGATTCCGATATTCCATTCAATGACAGATGAGCAACAATCTACAAGCATAGACATTCTCTCTCGAGTGCTGTTATGAAAGTAGCATTAATTCCAGCCAGAGGCGGTAGTAAACGAATTCCAAGAAAAAACATCAAGAAATTCTGTGGCAAGCCTATTATCGGATATTCTGTTGAAGCGGCTATCAAGAGCGGTCTTTTCGACAGAGTAGTTGTATCTTCAGATGATCAAGAAATCATAGATATTGCATGTTCCTACGGTGCTGAAGCACCATTCATACGACCATCAGAACTCTCTGATGATTTCGCAACAACCACTGACGTCACCCTTCACGCCATAAATACTCTCAATCTCAAATTCACAGACCAAATCTGCTGTATCTATGCTACAGCCCCCTTCATAAGAGATATTGATTTAAAATCAGCATATACACTTCTTATGTCGGAAAAATTAGATTATGTATTTTCTGCGACGGAGTATCGTTTCCCCATCCAACGCGCTTTAAAAATAAATTTCGATGGTTTCAGTGAGATGTTTCAAAAAGAACATGAAACGACACGATCTCAAGATCTAGAACCAGCTTTTCACGATGCAGGCCAGTTTTATTTCGGTACGGTTCAAGCCTATCTAGAAGGAAAAGGGGTTTTAACTAATTCAAAATCAAAACCCTTAATGCTTCCCAGTTCAAAGACCCAAGATATAGACACCTTAAATGATTGGGAATTTGCTGAAGCTCTATACTTAGCAGATCAATTAAATGACCAATAGTAATGCATGGTTTGCAGTGAGAGCCGACGCTAGCCCTCAGATTGGCGTTGGACACATAGCTCGCTGCCTAGCACTAGCAGAATGGGCAAAAGACGAAGGGCTAAAATGTATAATAATAACGGCCTATAAATCAGATTTTCTGGAAGAAAGAGCTGTGACTATAGATGCAGAAATTGCTTACCTTCCGGAATCAAACTCTCATTCTGATCAAGTTTATCCACACTCCCACTGGCTAAAGGGGGGGCAACAACTTGACGCTCAAAACACAAAAAAACACCTCAATAAAAAAATTCAACAGTTAGGAACACCTCCCTCATTTATCATTGTCGACCATTACGCATTAGGCCACCCTTGGGAATCTTTATTAAAAGAAATAGCCCCAATTTTAGTCATTGATGATTTGAATGATCGTCCCCACGATTGCTCATGGTTATTAGATCAAACTTACGGTAAAAACCAACACTCTTACAATGGCTTAATTCAGGACTCAAAATTACTTATTGGTTCAGACTACACTTTACTTAGAAAAGAATTCACTAAAACAAAAAGGATAGAACGTACCTCACCAATAAATGAGCTAAAAATCATGGTCAGCTTAGGCGGGGTAGATAAAGACAACGTTAGCCTAACTATATGCAAAGCATTACTTTCATTAAAAATTAACTTTGTAATAAAAATTGCTATTGTTACTACCTCCCTAAATCCAAACATTGGAAAACTTGAAGCTTTTGCATCTTCAAACCAAAATGTAGTCCTATTAAAAAACATAAAAAACATCGCTGCAGTTATGAACAAGTACGATATTTGCATTGGAGCAGTAGGCTCAACAACATGGGAACGCTTTTCTGTAGGATTACCATCCGTGCTGTGTGTGACAGCAGAAAATCAAAAGCAAGCCGCGCTAATCCTAGAACAAGACAATTTAATTCAATTGATCGATATTAGAAAACAGGAGGTTAAAGAACAGCTCCAATTTAAAATCAGTCAATTAACTCAATCACCTGAAAAGTACTTGAACAATGTGAAGCAAATCTCAGCGGTATGCGATGGCTTTGGGGCCAAAAGAGTCCTCAAACACTTACTAGATCAAAGTGAGCAAGCTTTATGAGCAAGACGAAATTAACTCCCCTATCTGAAGAACATTTGGATATGGTTCTAGAGTGGAGAAACAAGCCTGAAGTCCGCGCCAATATGTATACAGATCACATCATTTCTAAAGATGAACACTATCAATGGTTTGAGCACATAAAGTCCGAAAAAACAAAGCGCTATTTTGTTTTTTATATTGAACAGCAACCATGCGGAGTAATTGGTTTTACAGAAATAAATCAAAATGCAGGCACTGCTAGTTGGGCCTTCTACTCTGGAGACACTTCAATAAGAGGCGTTGGTTCAAAAATGGAAGTCTCTGCACTTAATTATGCTTTTAACTCACTAGGACTTAATAAACTTTATTGCGAAGTACTCGAATTCAATGACAAGGTAATTACGTTCCACAAAAAGCATGGCTTCAGCGTAGAAGGTATATTTAAAAATCAACACTTCTCAAAAGGTCGTTTGTGGGACATATACCGTTTAGCGATTTTCAAAAAGGACTGGAATAGACTTTCTATCGAACTACCATTAATGAGAGATAACAAGTTCGGGCCTGGTAAAACATTTACACATCAATTCTCCATTTCAAAAGAACAAGTGCTAATGTTTTCTGAAGCATCCTCTGACACAAACAAACTCCATATTGACGACGCGTACAGTCGTGAATATGGCTTCGATAAGAGTTTAGTCCATGGTTTTTTAAGCGGTTCAGTATTCTCCAAAATCTTTGGAACATTATTCCCTGGCGAAGGTACAATATATAAGAGCCAATCATTGGAGTTTAAATCACCCATTTACCCCAACACTGAGCTAAACGCAAAAATACATATTGAAACCAAAATAGGGAACCGTCTTAAAGTCCGCACTCTAGTTTTAGACAAAGACGATAATCCGGCTATCACTGGTTATGCAGAAATAATTTTACCTTTGGAAACAGCATGACACCAATTGCTATCAATGGGCGACAAATTGGGCTTAACACCGCCCCATACATCATCGCAGAATTGTCTGCAAACCATAATGGAAGTATCGAGCGCGCCTACGAAATAATGGTAATGGCCAAACGTTGTGGTGCTGACGCCATAAAACTCCAGTCCTACACAGCGGACACAATTACGATTGATTGTGATCGCCCAGAATTTAAAATTGAAGGTGGGCTATGGGGAGGTCGAACTCTTTACGACTTGTATTCGGAAGCATTTATGCCGTGGGAATGGCACAAGCCATTGTTCAAGAAAGCAAAAGAGTTAGGTATTACGATTTTCAGCTCACCCTTCGACGAAACAGCGGTTGATATGCTAGAAGAGCTAAACTGCCCTGCTTATAAAATCGCATCCTTTGAAGCAATAGATATCCCTCTCATCGAATATGTTGCGAAAACAGGCAAGCCCATGATCATTTCTACAGGCATGGCCAATGAAGAAGAGATTAGCGAAGCTGTCACAGCTGCAAAGCGGGCTGGCTGTAAAGAGTTAGTGATTTTGCATTGTGTTAGCGGTTATCCAGCCCCAGCTAACGACTATAATCTTGCGACAATCCGTGACATGGCTCAACGCTTCAATGTGCTTACAGGGCTTTCTGACCATACTATCTCAAATACAACAGCTATTGCTTCGGTCTCGCTAGGCTCTTGTGTTATTGAAAAGCATGTTACGCTTGATCGTTCTGGAGGAGGTCCGGACGATAGTTTTTCATTAGAAGAAAAAGAACTTCTTCAGTTATGCCGTGATAGTAAAACTGCTTGGGAAGCACTTGGTTCTGTCAATTATCAACGTAAAAAAAGTGAAGAAGGAAATGCCACTTTTAGGCGTTCACTTTATGCCGTAGCCAATATCAAAGCTGGCGAAAAGCTCACAAAGCAAAATGTAAGATCAATACGCCCAGGTTTTGGTCTTACGCCTAAAGAGTTGCCTAATGTGCTAGGTAAAAAAGCCGCACGAGACATTGCGTTTGGTGAGCCAATTTCTTGGAATCTAGTAAAATAAGAAAAAGCAAAAATGAACACAATGAAGTCTGCTTTATTTATCGTCACCTCTCCCTTACAACTGTTATGCGCTGCTGAAGCGTTTAAGTACTACAAAATAGGTAAGGCAACTTTAGTCGTAAAGTATGGAGGCAACGATGTATCAAACAATATGCTCAGGGACATGCTGCTCGAATATCCGCTTTGGAATGCAACCTATATTATCACCAAAGAAAAGTCTCTCAGAGAAACCTATAAAACAGTTCGCGCCTTGCGAGGAGAGCAGTATAACTTGGTGTTAAATGCCGAATTTAACGCTTGGTTTCAAAATATCCTCATCGCAAATATTAAATACAACAAACGAGTCATTTTCGACGATGGAGTCATGACACTTAATGACTACCGTGTTTATTTTGAACCACGGATAGCATCATCCAAATCTCATCTTGAAAAAGAATTACTTTTAAGAGTGCTCGGAATATCCAAATTCAGGCCGAATCAGTTTGATGAAATCGAACTATTTACTATGTTTGATTTGAGCCCCACGCCCCATGTATCTGTCGTCGAAAATAGATTCTCTCAAACGACCTATTACAGAAAGAAAATAACAAGCGACTCTAACGCACCAACAGGCATATTAGGACAACCACTCGTAGAAGCAGGAATCGTTAGCGAAGACTATTACTTAAAATGCCTTCAAAAGCTAAGTAAGAATGGTAAAGCTTACTATTTTCCTCACAGAGCTGAATCAAAGGAGAATATTCAAAAATGGTTATCATTGGCAAACCTTAAGCTTATTGAAGATGATCGCCCTATTGAAATTTCTATCACATCATACAAAGTCTCGAGCATAGTTGGCTTTATTAGCACAGCTCTCAAAACTTTGTCTCTCCTATACCCAAAACTAAATATCCAATTTATAAGAACGCCAGACGATGAGTTTCTTACTGAAAAATTCCGAATAAATGCGCGAAACACCTATGCACAATATAAGGGCGAGAAAGTCTCAGAGATAAAACTGGATATCCATTAATACAAGGAGCATTTACTTTACGGTCTACTTTTGTCCAAGATAGTCCCCTTTCAACTGCGCTACTTTTTCCAGTAGCGAAGAAGTAGCAGTTTCTACTGCATCATCACTGCTGAGTGTAGATCTTTCTGTCTTAGCAATGGTCAACAACTTATCACCAAGCAGTTTATAGTCGGAGTCTTTCACATAACGCACTGGAACCGGGTAGCTCATCCATTTTTTCGGGCCTAGGCCAAATCGCGCAGCCCCTCCCTTTAGTTTGCGCTCAAAAAGACGTCCCGTATCTCGGCCACGCTCGCAGATAAAAGGCAAATAAACAGGTTTGAGATCAATCTGCATTGATGCCGCAAAATCTTGCCATTTGAAATGCGAAACAGTCGGGTTGTAAAACACTGGTACCCAAGGAACACGAAAGGCATCTGCAACGATCGCACCATGCATAGCTTCTGTTAGAAGAAGGTCACAGGAGCGAATTTCGCGCACAGCATCTTCAACTGGCTGTTTAGCCGAGACAAAACGAATACCTGCCGCGTCACATACACGCTTCCAGTCTAAGTCTCGTTCACTTCTGTGGTGCGGCATAAAGCCAATAGAATATTGTTTCTCGACCTCAGACATTTCAACAGCACGTAATAAATATGCAGGATCAGCAACAGCTAATGTTGAATCAAGGCCAACAGCCTCTGCGGTTTTCGGTCCACGAACACACAAGACCCTCCAGTGATCAGGAATAATCGGCTGCTCACCTGCGCATCCTGACCCAAAGATAAACGCCTTTTCAACACCGGCTAGGTTCGTATCGAAAGTGCGCTGATTTAAGATTGTGCCAATACCTAACAATGCAGTCTTATCTTTGACTCCCAGACATTCAGGTATCAACTTTGGCCACAACCATACGTTTAGATCATCTCCAAAATTCAAATCTTCAACTTTACAATATTCGATACGCACAACATTTCTCGTGATCAATAAATTCGCGGCAATTGTGGTCTAAGATCTTCTAATTCGCTAGTGTTTAAATTTAAAATCAAGTGTCATCATATGCACTCACACACTCTATGCGCATAAAACATTACACTCTGCTTGTTTTCTTCACGTTCTTTGCGGATGTTTCGTTTAGCTCGGAAGTACGCATCGCCGTAGCTTCGAACTTCAAACCAACGCTTGAAAAGCTGTCTAACGCATATACCCAAAGTAAATTAAGCATCTCTTCTGCATCAACAGGCAAACTCACCTCCCAGATTTCACGAGGTGCTCCGTTTGATATATTTCTTTCGGCAGGAGAAGTAGGCACAACGCTTGCCCCATCTTTCGTAGTCGACGATTCTGAGTTTACTTATGCGATTGGGCAATTGGTTCTTGTGACGCACGAGCAAAACGCCAAATTCGAATTCGACTCACCAAGGGAGCTCGACTGCATTGCATACGCAAACCCAGCTGTTGCGCCATATGGCCGAGCCGCAGCTGAAGTTATCGGGCACTTAGAAAAAGTCGGGGTTCGCATTCATAAGCATGTTAAAGGTCAATCCGTCGCACAAGCACAGCAGTTCTTTTTATCAAAAGCATGCAATTGGGCCCTGATCGCCCAATCTCAAATCACCATCACCAACAAAGCCCATACACATTGGCTCGTTCCTGCTAAGCTATATCAACCAATTCGCCAGAACGCCGTCCTATTGAAACGGGCTCATGATAATCAACATGCGCTTCAATTTTTTAATTATCTCAACAGCGATGAAGCGAAACACATCATCGTCGAAGCTGGGTATCTAACGGAAGCTCAATGATCTCAGATTGGTCCACAATATGGCTAAGCCTGCGCCTTGCATTCATCAGCATGGCAATTCTATTAATCATCGCTACACCGCTAGCTTGGTGGTTAAGCCAAACACATAGCCGGCTCAAGCCACTAGCTCTGTCGATCATTACTCTACCAATTGTTTTACCTCCAACAGTATTAGGTTTTTATCTACTTCTACTATTGAGCCCTGATGGAGCGATTGGTGTCATCACTGAATCCTTAGGATTTGGCAGTCTTGTATTTACTTTTTGGGGGCTCGTCTTCGGCTCAATAATCTATTCCTTACCCTTTGCCGTTCAGCCTATTTACAACGCATTTTCTAGCATTGATAAAGGCGTACTTGAACTAGGCGCAACAATGGGAGCAAGCCCGTTTACTCGCTTCAAGAGCATCGCACTTCCGTTGGGCAAAACAGGAATTCTCAGCGCGGCAATTCTTAGCTTTGCGCACACTCTTGGAGAGTTCGGCGTGATCTTGATGATTGGCGGAAATATTCCTGAAGAAACTCGCGTACTTTCAATTGCCATTTATGATCATGTGGAAGCATTGAACTTCGAACAAGCCCATACCTTGTCCTTAGGGCTCGTTATTTTCGCTTTCTGCGTTGTCTGGTGCTTAGCCTATCTTCAACAGAATTCTAAAGAGCGTCGCAGCACATGAGTATCGATATCAATCTGCGCCTCAATCGCGAAAACTTTCACTTAACTATTAACGAGTCACTGTCGAACTCTGGGCTTACCGCTATCTTCGGCCCGTCGGGTTGCGGCAAAACCACTTTTCTGAGATGCATAGCTGGACTTGAAAAAGGAAATGGCCGCGTTTTAGTCAATGACATCATCTGGCAAGACTCAAAATCGAACACATTCGTACCAAGCCATCAGCGCAATCTCGTCTATATATTCCAAGATGCACGCCTATTGCCGCATCTAACTGTATACGAAAACCTAGTATTCAATCTGAAATATCAGCGCGTAAACATAAATGATGAAACACTTTCGAGCGTTATCGAAAAATGCGCTTTATTTGAGCTTAACGACAAACTCCCCTCGCAACTTTCAGGCGGACAAAAACAACGCGTCAACATCGCACGCGCACTATTGAGTCAGCCAAGCCTAATACTCATGGATGAACCTCTGTCCGCACTCGACAGTAGTTCAAGACAGGAAATGCTGAATTTTTTAAAAGCGCTAAAAGACGACATATCCGCTCCAATTTTGTATGTCAGCCACTCCATTGATGAGGTCGCACAATTAGCAGACGATTTGATCATCATGCGCAATGGAAAATTACTTCATAAAGGCCCCGCATTAGCCGCATTCGCAGAACACACCGATGTATTCAGCCATGACCAACTGTCTTCGGTATTCGAGGGCAAGGTAGTCGATATCGACACAAAAGGCGGAATTGCTAAAGTCTTTTTGAAGAATCAATCTAGTGCAGCATCAACATGTGTGTACTTGAACGATAAGACTTTAGAGGCTAGCCAAAATATTAGGCTCAGAGTCGCGGCAAAAGATGTGAGCATTAGCTTGAGACATAACAAAGAACAAAGTATTCAAAATATTATCCCAGCAACGATCAGACATATCGACACCACAATTGACTCCTCGTCAGTATTGGTAACACTTGATATCAATGACCAAACTTTGCATGCGCTGATCACAGCTTTATCTCTCAAGAAACTACAGTTAAAAAAAGGTCAGTCGGTATGGGCGCAAGTCAAAGCGCTCTCAGTGTATGACTAAGCGACTAGTTGCACTTTCAATTTGTGTTGACTAGCGTTAGTGCAATTTCACTCACTCAGAGGCATCACGATGGCAATCACTGAAGCACAGAAAAAAATCTGTACAAGAAAGTTTTGCAAAAGTAGAACCCATTGCTGACGCAGCAGCCGAAATATTTTACGGCAAGCTTTTTCAATATGACCATAGCCTTCAGCCGCTTTTTAAAGGCGATATGACGGAGCAAGGTAAAAAGCTAATGTCGACATTGAAGATTGCCGTAAAATCACTCGACGACCTAGATGCCTTAGTTCCAGTGCTCGAAAACTTAGCCATAAAGCATATTGAATACGGGGTAAAAATAGATGATTACACCCCTGTCGGAAATGCCTTAATCAATACTCTAGCGGAAGGTTTGGGTGACGATTTTAGTCCAGAATGTAAAGCCGCCTGGGTTGAAGTGTAAAAAACAATTGCTCTTGTCATGCGCACCAAAGCTTACCCAGACTTTGATGCAGAATCCTACAAAAATACTAAAACCTATCAGCATTAAGAATCGTAGAGCGTAGCGACTAAAAACGATTTCATTAAGTTAGTTCTATTGCTAAGCCAATAGCTAAGCTTTAAACCCTCCAACATAAGATTTAAGGTCATCGACCATCGTATCGACAACCTGCGCCTCATTAGCAGTTTCTGCTGCAGTGGCTTGGCTCTGAGTGGAAAGCTCGCTCACGTCGTGAATACTTCTTGAAATATCTTCAAATACAGCTAACTGCTCCGTTGCGGCCGCCGCAACTTGCTCGTTCATAACTTGGATTTGAGAAATTTGTTCAGCAATGCTTTGGAAGGAATCACTCATTTTATCTACTCCCTCTACGCTGCGCTCTGATTCGCGAACACCTTGAGCGGTAACCGTTTTAGCTTTGTCGATACTTTGGTGCAAACGCTCAATCGTCGCATTAATTTCGTCCATTGAAGAGTGCGTCTTTTGTGCAAGCGAACGTACTTCATCCGCAACCACCGCAAAACCTCGGCCCTGCTCTCCCGCTCTAGCGGCTTCAATAGCTGCATTTAAAGCCAATAAGTTGGTCTGCTCCGCAATATCAGAAATCACCTGAAGCACCTGAGATATGCGCTCTCCCGCCTCGGCCATATCTGCTAATTCAGAATCAATGTTCTCGATGTTTTTGGCTTGCGCACGAATGCTTTCAATACGGTTTTCGATCAATCCTGCACCTTCTTTAGCAAGCTCGCTAGCCTTAGCGCCCGATGATGCAGTTTGCTCGGCATTCGCAGCCACCTCGCTTGAGGTGGCATTCAACTCAACCGCAGCACTAGAAATAGATTGGCTTTGCGCATGCTGCGCATCACTCGCCTCTAAACTGGTTTTAGTTTGCGCATGCAAGCTTTTTGACGATGAGGACAAACGCGTTGCCGTGTCTGCCATATAGGCCACGGTTGTCTGAAAGCTCTCAAGTAAACGATTAATCGCATCAGAGCTCTCACCAATCTCATCTTTACTACGAACATCAACACGCTGTGTAAAATCCGCATCCTCCACAATACGATGCAAGCGCTCAGTAAATACTGGCACTGGAGACACCAATTGATTAGCAAACCATAAACTGACACACACAGCGATGCCCGCGGCGACTAACAAGGCGATAACTAAAGCCGTCATCAAAGATTCAAACATAGACTCAGATTTCGCGAACGCCTCGACCTCATCGATCTCGCTCATGATCGCCCAACTCAAACCATTAATATCGAGCGGCGCGTAGGCTGACAGCACAGAGACACCTCTGTAATCATCAAAAACATCAAATCCTACAACACCAGATAACGCTTGATCAGCACCTCTTGTGTTCACTGGCTGCAGACCAATACTGGTTTCCTTAGTGGCAATAGATTGGAGTGTCTGCGCATCTAAACCCGATGTTTCTAGTACCTCTAAATATGCGTCTTTATCTTCAATCAAAAAACGGCTCATGCTGCGCATTTTGCGGTCTTGAGCAATCAAATATGTTTCACCCGATTCGCCCAAACCTGTCGTTGCCCATTGTTGGTCATGCGTCATGATTGCGTTAATACGATCTATAGGCATCTGAAAAATCAGAACGCCTAACAGTTCTCCCGCATCAAAAATGGGAGAAGCAATAAACGCAGCAGGATCCTCATAAGATGGTGGATAAGGAGCAAAGTCATTGATCACAACATAATCTTGCTCCGTTGCTTGAACCGCTTACGTAAAAACGCGTGCGATACCACTGTTGGCATAAGGTCCGTCAAATAAAGATGTTCAGTAATCCAGTTCTTTAAAAACGGAATAAACGATATCACCGGTATCTGGCGTGACTAAGAAGATATCGAAATACTCAAAACGCTGCAGAAAATCGCGAATAGGCGGGTGATAGATCTTGTGCAACTTACTGTAGAGCGTATTGTTATCGAGCTGAATCAGGGCATCTTTGGCCCCTAAAGGTTCAGTGTTGTTTGCAATGAAATCGTATTGTAGAGAAATAGAGTCTGCATCTAAGCCTTGCATTAAGGCTGCTGAATTGACCTTTTGACCGTTATTACGTTCAGCGTACTCACCACCGAAGGATTGCTCATAATATTGCTGCAATTTTTCTTTTTGCTGAACGACATTGTCACCCGTTCGCTGCGATAAATAATCATCAAACCCCCGCTTGAACTCTCTCATTGCATTCACGATCATCCGATCTTTCGAGAAGCTCAATACTTGATCCTGAATCGTTTGAAAATATCGCTCTATTTGGGATTTCTTAGACTCTCTCACTGCAGTGAGTTGAGCCTTTGAAAGCTCATGAATGGCCGACTTTCCGTCCGAATAACTGCTATATGCAATATAGGCACTGAGACAAAAAGCGGGAATGATGGCTAGTAAAATGCCAATACTTAAAAACTTAGAACGCAAACGCACAATGACAATCCTGCTGTGATTTGCATGGGAGTTATAGTCAAGAACACTGCGCTAAACAAAAAAGAGAAGACTGATCGCTATTCTAAAAATTTCAGGCAAAAAAAAGCGGCCAGTCCCCGGGCCGCCATAATCTTCCATGAAAAAAGTTCCTTTCATTCAAAACCTTCTCTCGAAAGGCCTGACAATTTCCAGCTAGTCGCACTGTGCTGTTTAACTGTCAAAGGAAACGTAGCAGAATGCTTGCCAACTCTAGAAAGTTTAAAAAATCAATTTATAAACAACAACTTAAGGGGATAACAAAAATAGAGTAGAATGCGTTGCAGTAGATAATGCCCAACAAGTGATCAAGGCGCACCAGCTTGAAACACACATAAGACTGTTCTCTCACTACTTTCACATGAAACGCAAACCTCGAAGTAGAGAACACTATAAAGTTAATCCCAGCTCTAATTTTCAGGTAAAAAAAAGCCAGTACATTTCTGTACTGGCTTTTCGTATTAGACTCACCTCAAATGAATGAAGCGTCTTAACGCTTATTTGAACTCATCAAAAATTGCATTCAAGGTCTCACTTGGGCGCATCGCTTTTGAAGCCAATTCGAAGTCAGGGTTGTAGTAACCGCCAATCTCGATTTCTTGACCCTGAACATCAAGTAGTTCTTGCACAATCTTGGCTTCGTCTGCGCGAAGCTGCTCTGCGAGCTTAGTGAATTTCGCTTTCAACTCAGCGTCATCGTCTTGCGCTGCCAAGGCTTCTGCCCAGTACAGAGCAAGATAGAAATGACTGCCACGGTTATCGATCTCACCCGCCTTACGAGAAGGTGATTTGTTCTCATCAAGGAAGACTTCAGTCGCTTTATCAAGCGTACTTGCAAGCACTTTCGCGCGAGGGTTATCCGTTTTGTCACTCAAATCTTCGAGTGATACCGCAATCGCTAAAAACTCACCTAACGAATCCCAACGCAAATGGTTTTCTTCATTGAATTGCTGAACGTGCTTCGGCGCAGAACCACCAGCACCTGTTTCAAACAAACCCCCACCAGCCATCAATGGCACGATAGAGAGCATTTTTGCACTTGTACCTAATTCAAGAATTGGGAACAAATCCGTTAGATAATCACGTAATACGTTACCAGTCACTGAGATCGTGTCTTTACCGCGAATCAGACGCTCCATGGTTAAGCGAATCGCTTGGTCTGGCGAAAGGATACGGATGTCGAGACCTTCAGTATCATGTTCCTTCAGGTACATTTCGACTTTAGAGATCATCGATGCATCATGTGGACGCTCTGGGTCTAACCAGAATACTGCAGGCATACCGCTAGCACGTGCACGAGTAACGGCTAATTTCACCCAATCTTGGATTGGAAGATCTTTTGTCTGGCACATACGCCAAATATCACCCTTCTCAACATCGTGAGAAAGCAAGACATTGCCCGCATCATCAATAACACGAATAGTTCCATCTGCTTCAAGCTCAAATGTCTTATCGTGCGAACCATATTCTTCTGCTTTTTGAGCCATCAAACCAACGTTTGGAACCGTGCCCATAGTCACTGGATCAAAGTTATCGTGATGCTTACAGAAGTTGATAATTTCTTGGTAAATAGTCGCGTAGGTACTCTCTGGAATCACCGCTTTGGTATCTTTTAACTTACCATCGGTGCCCCACATCTTACCGCCGATACGGATCATTGCGGGCATAGAAGCATCAACGATCACGTCGCTAGGAACGTGTAAGTTTGAAATACCCTTGTCTGAATCAACCATAGCGAGTTCAGGACGATCTTCGTAACACTTACGAATATCTTCTTCAATTTCAGAACGCTGCGAATATGGAAGAGACTGAATTTTCTGGTGAACATTGCTTAAACCATTGTTCGCGTTCACACCGAGCTTTTCAAAGGTTTCTGCGTGCTTTTCAAAGACTTCTTTAAAATATACTTTTACAGCATGGCCAAAGACGATCGGGTGAGAGACTTTCATCATGGTCGCTTTTACGTGCAACGAGAACAAAATGTTAGCGCGTTTCGCACCTTCCATTTCGGCTTCGAAGAAATCGCATAGCGCTCTCACACTCATAAACATGCCATCGATGACTTCGCCGTCAAGCAGCGCTAGATTCTCTTTGAGATTTTTCTTTTGACCATCTTTGGTTTCAAGCTCAATGCGAACATTACAAGCTTTATCAATAATCGTAGACTTCTCGTTATGGTAAAAGTCGTTATCCCACATGTGCGCTACGTGCGTGCGTGACGCCTGGCTCCACTTACCCATTGAGTGAGGATTTTTGCGTGCATACGCTTTAACCGCTTTTGGCGCTCTTCGATCAGAGTTCCCCTCACGTAATACAGGGTTTACCGCGCTTCCAAGCACTTTTGCATAACGTGCTTGAATGTCATTTTCTTCATCAGAACTTGGTTCGTCTGGGTATGCAGGTAAATCAAAACCTTGAGATTGAAGCTCCGCAATAGCTGCTTTTAGCTGAGGAATAGACGCGCTCACATTTGGAAGCTTAATGATGTTTGCTTCTTTCTTAAGTGTTAGTTCGCCCAACTCTTTCAACGCATCTGGAACGCGTTGCTCTTCTTTTAAGTTCTCTGGGAAAGCTGCAAGGATTCGAGCAGCAAGTGAGATATCACTTGATTCGACACTGACATCTGCAGCAGAAGTAAAGGCATTTAGAATAGGTAGGAGCGAGTAGGTAGCAAGCGCCGGCGCTTCATCGGTTTTGGTATAGATAATTTTATTAGACATGCATTCCCCAAATTGTATCGGTAGAAAAAACCAGTTCAGGCATCGGACAACTTTTGATCGTCGCGCCCTTAGGCAAAAATTGACCGCGTATTCTACAGAAATATATTGAAAATAACTATCAATTCACACATAGCGTACAAAATTTAGGCCACTAGTGTAGTTCAAGTTTTTTGCATTTTGATGAAAATAAGCAAGATAAAAAGCTGCTTTTAACTTAGTGATAAGAAGATATCGCTTTATATAGTACCTAGCGCGCTAGGTTGCTTTGCATTTAAGGCATAACACAAGCCAAGACCTATTATTTGAAGGCGCCTTCTTCAATCAACAGATTTAAAAGTCCGGCTGCTGAGGCTTCAAGCGCCCGAATTTCGTCACGCTTAGTCACCGTCTTGCGATAATTATCAATTTCACCAACACCGGCGTAAATTCTCACCCAGCCGGTATTCGAGATAAATTCACCGATCGCGGTACTATCGTCGACATACTCTGTGTAGAGTCCGGCTGTAATCACAATACAATGCGCACCTTTCGCTGGAACAATCCCCAACGTTAGCACTGAAGTAGAGTAGGTAAAGTTGTCGCGAAAGGATTCCATGCCATGAACACATGCTCCGCCGTCCGGCAATGCTTGCTGGATATCGAGAACAAAATCCGCCTCGTCTTCGTCCACCAAGTTGAAGCCATAATAACGAACCACGTCTTGAATCAGATTCAACACTTCAGCGCTTCGATGATGCAATTCAAATAGACGACCACTGTCTTGCAAAGCCGTTTGGATCTCCGCCCCAGTGACAGCTATATTGATGTAGGACAAATCAGAACGGTCAACCTCTTTCATGACATCATGAACATTTGAGGTCGTTGTAGAGCATCCAGAAATAACGGTAAGACTCAAAATAAAAAGAAGCTGAAGTAAACGAGTAATGTTAGACATGTTGAGTCGCACTTAGAGTAACAGAAACAGAATCAGCAAAACGCAAGGCATGTGGCTTTTCGACCTTTACCTGAGCTATTTGTACATTCGCGTGAGCCATAATGATATCAAGAATATCTGAACATAGCTTTTCGAGAAGTTTGAAATGTCCCTTTTCGACAAGATTAATCACGGCTTTGGTAATGACTTTATAATCTAACGCGTCATGATGGTCATCACTATAACAGGCCGTATGCGCGGGATAATCAATCCAAAGATTAATCACCACATCTTGTTGCTTTATGAGCTCTTCTTGATTGAAACCGATAAAGGTTCGGAGCCGTAAATTCTCAACGTGAATACGTGCTAACTGAAGTGCCACAAAGGTCTCGTTTTTCATTATTAAAGGCACAACTTAACACCAATAAAAGGAAAGACCAATTGGATTAGTTGACCATTTGCGTCAGACTAGACCGCTTTCGTATCACGCACTCTTCCCTTAATACAATAAACTAGCTCTAGGATAACAATGAATCGTTCTGTACTTATTGCACTTGGCCTCAGCATCGCAGTTCTAGGTTGGCTTTTTTCTGGCTCATCGAATCAGCCAGCTACGCAAGTTAATGAATTCGCATCTGAAGAACAAACAACACCAAAAGAATTATTTAAAGTCACGGTTCGTCCAATGGTTGCCGAAACTGTTGCCGATATTATTACCCTACAAGGCGACATCGAACCGGCTCGTGCGATCACTGTGAAAGCTGAAACTCATGGCAGCATTACCAACATTGGCGTCGAGAGCGGAACGCGTGTTCAGCAAAATCAAGTCATGCTCAATATCGACATTTCAGATCGACAAGCGCGCCTCGAACAAGCCCAAGCAGAACTAAAGCTACGTGAAGCAGAGCTAAAAGCAGCGCAACAGTTAAAACAACGAAAACTCGTTTCAGGAAATCAACTCGAACAAGCCTTAGCAAATCTTGCAGCAGCCAAATCATCGGTAGAGCAAATAACCGTTGAACTTGGCCATACGCGCATTCGCGCGGCATTTGAGGGCATCGCTAACTATCGCCATGTGGAGTTAGGTGATTATGTTCAAGCCGGCGACCCACTCATCGACTTGATTGACGACCAGCATATTAAAATCATAGCGCGTGTACCTCAACAACATGTTTCCAAGATTAAGCTTGGACAAACTGTCAACGCTGACCTTTTAGACGGAACAACAATTGAAGGGCAACTTTCATACATCTCAAGCCAAGCGGACCCAGCAACACGAACATTTAGAATCGAAGCGACTGCACAGTCAAAGAGCAACCCTCGTCTTGGCCAAAGTGCGCGCGTTCGACTACAGCTCGGAGACATTCTTGCGCACAAAGTCTCATCATCAATTTTGAGCTTAGCTGCTGATGGCAGCATTTATGTAAATGCTGTTGATGAGAGCAATCAAGTAGTTCGCTATGTGGTTGAGATTATCAAAAATGATAGCGATGGCGTTTGGTTATCAGGCCTACCAGAAAACCTTAATCTAATCGTTGTCGGACAGGCTTTTGTTGCAAAGGGACAAACGGTCGATATCGCTATTGAAGGACAAATCGAAACCAATGTCGACGCAGACACTGAGGTCGATGCATGATCGCAAAAACCGATTTAAGCGCTGCTAGCTCTCAGGGCGAGCATAAATCTCATGTCGTCGACTGGGCGATTCGTCGTCAACGTGCCGCACTGCTAATTTTGTTCTTCCTGCTCATCGCAGGTATCGCCTCTTACAACTCAATACCTAAAGAGTCTGAGCCAGATATCCCTATTCCATGGATCTACGTATCCATGACCTATGAAGGCATTTCTCCCGAAGATGCAGAGCGATTGCTCGTGCGTCCGATGGAGAAAGAGCTCAAATCAATAGAGGGCGTAAAAGAAATGACCTCTATCGCTGGCGAAGGACACGCTTCTGTCACGCTAGAGTTCGATGCTGGATTTGATGGCGATGCAGCACTAGATGATGTGCGAGAAAAGGTCGATCGAGCTAAATCTAAGCTCCCCGAAGGTAGTGATGAGCCGACAGTAAACGAAATTAACGTCGCACTCTTCCCCGTCATGAGCATTAGTTTAGGGGGCGCGTTACCCGAACGAAACTTGCTTGCAATTGCCCGTGACTTGCGTGACGACATTGAAGCCTTAGGTGGTGTGTTAGAAGTCGATATCGCCGGTGAGCGCGAAGAATTGCTAGAAGTTATTGTCGACCCCCTCATTCTTGAAACTTACAGTATCGATTTTGAAAGCGTGCTGAACGTTGTTTCTCGAAATAATCGTCTTGTCGCGGCAGGCGCCATTGATAATGGTGCTGGACGCCAAGTAATGAAAGTCTCGGGCGTCATCGAAGATCTCGATGACATAATGTCGATGCCCATTAAAGTTGAAGCCGGCACCGTTGTGCCATTCCGCGATGTCGCAAGCATCAAAAGAACCTTCAAAGACCCTAACGGTTTCGCCAGAGTAAATGGTAAGCAAGCACTCACTCTTGAGGTTAAAAAACGCCTCGGCGCAAACATTATTGCTGTTACCGAAGAGATAAAAGCCATTATTGCCGAGAAGGAACAATACTGGCCCGAAACGCTCGAGTACAACGTCATTCTTGACAAGTCTAAAGATATCATCACGATGCTCGAAGACCTTCAAAACAACGTCATTAGTGCCATCATCATGGTGATGATCGTTATTGTTGGCGCACTCGGCTTACGCTCATCAATTCTAGTTGGCCTTGCTATTCCAGCCTCCTTCCTGAGTAGTATTCTGATCATTAATTTTATGGGGCTTACGCTTAATATTGTTGTGCTCTTTAGCTTGATCTTGGTAGTGGGGATGCTAGTCGATGGCGCCATCGTTGTTACGGAATTAGCGTCTCGAAATCAAGAAGCAGGCTTAAGTTCAGACAAAGCATTCTCTAAAGCTTCGCGTCGAATGGCATGGCCCATTATTGCGTCAACAGCAACGACTTTAGCAGTGTTTCTACCTTTGATCGCTTGGCCTGGCGTGGTGGGCGAATTCATGAAATTCTTACCCATTACGGTCATTATTTGTTTGTGTGCGTCTCTCGTGGTCGCCCTACTCTTCTTGCCAGTTCTTGGTGCTTCACTTGGTGGCAGCAAAATAAAAAGCGAAGAAGCACAATCTGATAATCGCTTCACCTTGGCTTATTCAAAAGTCCTAAGAGCACTACTTAAAAGACCGCTCTTAACGCTGTTAGGTAATATCTCTATCGTCGTCGCAATCATGATTGCTTATGGCAGTTTTGGCAAAGGTGTCGAGTTTTTCCCTGACGTAGAACCGGATAACGCAAAAGTTCTGGTATCGGCACGCGGAGATCTCTCAATCTATGAAAAAGATGCGCTGTTGAAGGAGGTTGAACGCAATTTCTTCAATATGCCAGAACTCAAGTCTGTCTATGCGAGATCCTTTAATCGAGCACAAGATCAAATGGCAGAAGACGTCATTGGCTCTGTGGATTTCCAGTTTATTCCATGGGACGAAAGACGCACCGCGAGTGTCATTCTTGCTGAAATGGCTGAAAAAACCAAAGATATTCCTGGTGTAAAACTAGAGTTTCGTAAAGCTGATAACGGCCCTTCAGGCGGTAAAGCGATTCAAATTCAGGTATCAGCAATTTACCCAGAGCATATCGATCAAACGATCGAAATACTGCGCTCGCATATGGCGAAACTAGGTGGCTTCAAAGATATTGAAGATGACCGCGCGCTGCCTGGCATAGAATGGCAAATGGAAGTTAATCGCGAAGGCGCTGCTCGCGCAGGCGCAGATATCGTATTAATTGGTACCGCCATCCAGCTTCTTACTAATGGCGTTAAGGTTGCAGAATATCGTCCAGATGACACTGATGAAGAAGTCGATATCAACATCCGCTTCCCATCTCAGAAACGAACACTAGAAGCTTTGCAGAGCCTTCGTATTCAAACCAATGTGGGAATGGTTCCACTTGGGAACTTTGTACACTTAAAACCTGCTCCAAAAACCGGCACAATCAAACGTGCAGATAGCCGCCGTGCGGTTCTTTTGCAGTCTGAAGTGGAAGAAGGACTTCTGCCGACAGATAAGATCCAAGAACTCTTTGCCTCAATTGAGGGAGAGTCTTTTCAACCTGACGTACGTTTCAAGTTAAAAGGTGAACAGCAAGACCAACAAGAAACAATGACTTTCTTGGGAACCGCTTTCATTCTCGCGATTTTCTTGATGCTTCTAATCTTAGTGATTCAGTTTAATAGCTTCTATCAGAGCTTCTTAGTTCTGAGTGCCATCGTGTTCTCAACCTTCGGTGTACTGCTTGGCTTGCTGATTACCGCGCAACCATTCGGCGTAGTTATGGTAGGACTCGGAATCATCGCACTCGCGGGCATTGTCGTGAATAACAACATTGTATTGATCGACACCTATAACGCTTACATCAAAGACGGTTACCGGCCATTCGATGCGGCTTTGGCAACTGGCGAAATTCGTTTACGCCCAGTATTGCTCACAGCCGGCACCACTATTCTAGGACTAATTCCTATGGTTATGGCAATGAACATCGACTTTATTGGACGCGACATTAGCTTCGGTGCCCCATCGACACAATGGTGGCGTCAATTGTCGAGCGCGATAGCCGGCGGTCTAGGCTTTGCGACTATTCTCACCCTGTTACTCACTCCTGCACTTCTCGTGCTAGGCGCTAATACCAGTGCAAAATGGCGCAAATTCCGTGGCAAACGCGAAGCACCAGCCTTAGCAGAGCAATGAGGTAATCAATAGAAACATGAGTCTGAGCACGCGTTTTCGCAAAGGCTTATGTTTCTCATATTCCAATCCTTTGCTACTTTAGTTGCGTATACAAATTCTCTATTTCAAATTGGAATTTCGAATGCCTGATCAACAAATCTTTCCAGATAAAGAACGTATTTTGATTGGAATTAGTAGCTGTTTGCTTGGAGAAAAGGTTCGTTTCGATACCGGCCACAAACACCACTCATACATCTCTAATACGCTTGGCCAATATTTTACTTTTCGTCCTTTCTGCCCAGAAATGGCTATTGGCCTTGGAACCCCTCGAGAAACGATTCGTCTCGTTGAACGTGAAGATGGTATTCATGCGGTAGGCACAAAGACTGATGATCATGACGTTTCTATCGCGTTACGTGATGTCGCTGAACAGCAGAAAGGTTGGCATAAAGATTTGTGCGGATACATCTTAAAGAAGGACTCACCTAGTTGCGGTATGGAACGCGTTAAGGTCTACAAAGGGAAAAATCCGAAGCAATTGGTACCCGAGCGAATTGGTGCGGGTTTGTATGCGGAAGTTCTGCTGAAGAACTTCCCTAATCTACCTGTAGAAGAAGAAGGCCGATTGGGCGATGCCGTTTTGCGCGAGAACTTTATCAAACGTGTTTATGTCTACCGAGACTGGCAAGACATGATAGAAAGCGGATTAACCATGAAGAAGCTGCTCGAGTTTCATGCCGCCTACAAATACTCTCTCTTAGCTCATGACCAAGACCGAACTCGTGCTCTAGGAACGATGTTAGGTGGCGGCAACAAACAAGAAGTGGAGTCGCTATCTGAATGTTACTTCGTTGAAATGATGCGCATCCTTAAAATACGTGCGACCAGAAAGAATCACGTAAACGTACTGCAGCACCTTCAAGGTTTCCTGAAAAACAACTTGGACAAGGAAGACAAAGCGGAGTTAGTAGATACGATTCTGAAGTATCGAGACGGGATCTTACCCCTGATCGTGCCGATCGTACTATTGAAACATCACTTTAGACGTCATCCGATCGAGTGGATAGATAACTGTATGTACTTAAATGCTCACCCGGGTGAATTGATGTTGTTCAACAGCCTATGAGGCTGCACGCTGATACCGACGAAAAGCCCACCCTAGGCAGACCGCAATGGTGATTTCTAGTGCTGCCAACATCCATGCGCCCGACTGAACGAGCGCATCAGGGTGTACCACAAAACTGAGCACGCGTGCGCACGCCAAACTTACCGAAACAAGCAAGGCCATTAACAGTGCTCCAAACTCCGCCGCTTTTATCGACGCACCAATAAACATTCCCAGCGCAAGACCAATCTGTAATCCACCATAAACGCTCATAAATTCAGATGCAGCAAGACTGGTCGCTAAATCAAAGCCTAAATATTGCGCGGCAGGCTCATACTGAAATAGGCACCACAAACCACTCAACAAATATAAAACACCAATTATTCGTAGCGTTATCATAACTTCTCTCTATTCAGCCTTGTGCTTAGAAAATCTAATTCACGACACTGGTAGGCGTAATATCTAACGCCTCTCGATCTGCAATATGATGCGGTTCTTCATATTCGTACAAAATAATCGCCGAATAATTTGCATCAACTTCAGGGGCGTATATATTCGTTAGCCCTTCGTAACGCAAAAGTCTTTGTGTATCGAGCGAATAATCCAAAACGATAGGGTCCATTAACAAGTTAATGACCCAATTTGAAGGTTGAATCTGCAGACGCACACTGTCACCCGATAGCGACACACGGCTCAATTCAAAACCGACTGTAGAACTTCGGCTCAGAGCCAAGAACTCAAACTCGATAGTTTGACCGGATACCAAGTCATCCCAGTTTTCGATCACCATTCGATCGAAGCCACTATCAACAACCAGTGGCAGCCCCGAATCTGACAAACTAAAACGCGTTCTCTCACCACTACTGTCTAGGAACAGGGCGTCGCGCATCGAAGTCGTTTCATAGCGAATATCGCTATTAAATTGTTCGAATTGAAGATAGGGCTGTAAGGATGAAGCTCCCGAAAAATTAAGCGCTTTCTCGGCAATACGCTGACCTTGCGCTCCCTCATAAATGACTTGCGATTGAACATACTCGCCTTGCTTTGAGAGCTCTACATAATGACGTTCAACGTACAACAGCTCGTTGCTATCAATATCATAAGCTTTGCCGATGAATCTAAGTTGATCTGCAAAAGCCACAGACGTATAGACTGCACCAAGCATCAACAGAAAAAGGAATTTTGTTCTTCGAAATAAAAAAGTCATCTCTATACTCTTCTTATTCAACGTTAGAGATTACGTAGAATCGAAATAGTCGGACTATTTAATATGGAACTACGTCACTTAAACGAAAGCTTGTCGACGCTGATTAAGCATTAATACGACGCACCCAACGGCTAGCCATAGAGCCGCAATAATCGGTAAATGCTCGATCGAAAACGTTAACGCCTCAAGTTTATGTCCCGCGTAATAGGACATTGGCCCACCGATGGCGAAAAAAGCGATCAATAACCAAGGAGAAGTATGTAACCATCGCAAAGACAGAGGGAGGCTCGCTGCAAATCCCACCCACATAAAACACAACCACAATGGCATAGAACCAAGTAGTAAAAAGTTATCTTTAGGGAATGTATATAAACCTAGATCAGCCAAAATGCTGTCAGCGATACAACCAAATAAAATAACGACCGCACAAGCCACATATGTGCTGCGATTTCGAACAACAAAAAAGAAATGTGCAAGCAATACAGCAAGAGGAGCTAGCGCTATCTGCCAGCCCTCTAGAATCGCAGCAAACCAGAGACACTGAAACAACACAGCATTTACAATGACATGCTTTGTTGCATAGTCAGCGCGAACACTGGAACCTTGAGTTGCTGTTATCTCAGCCATATTTGCCTCAATTAAACCACGGCCTCATCTCGAAACTCTGGTTTAGCATAGACTAGATGAGATACACCGATTGAACGTTCCGCAAAACCGCCCTCACAGTAACACAAATAAAACTCCCACATTCGCTGAAATGTCTCACTGTAACCAAGCTCAGTAATCTTTGCCTTCTCTCGCTTACAGGCCTCATTCCAAGCAGATAGCGTTCTTGCGTAGTGTTCTGCGAAATCAAACTGAGAAACCATGCGTAAGTCTGAACTATCTCGCATCGCCTGTGTTAATGCGGTAATAGAAGGAATACAGCTACCAGGAAAAATATAACGCTGAATGAAATCAACATCTTTTCGCGCGCGGTCATAACGTTGATCGGCAATCGTAATTGCCTGAATCAACATCAAACCGGTAGGCTTAAGAAGTCGCGAGCAAGTCTCGTAGTATGTGTTGTAATACTTCCAGCCAACCGCTTCAATCATTTCAATCGATACCAGTTTGTCGAACGTGCCCTCAAGATTTCTGTAGTCTTCAAGCAGAAGCGTTATTTTATCCTCTAAGCCTGCTGCTCTAACTCTTTCACAGGCTAGCGCGTATTGTTCTTTCGATATCGTGGTCGTCGTAACTTTACATCCGTAATGTGTTGCTGCGTAGATCGCAAAGCCGCCCCAACCTGTTCCAATCTCAACAACATGATCTTGCTCACTAAGCTGTAGTTGCTCACAGATCCGTTTTAAGCGGAATTGCTGTGCTTCTTCCAAACTCGATTCTTCAGTTGGGAAAATTGCTGACGAGTACATCATGCTTGGATCTAAAAACGCTTCAAAAAAGTCATTACCCAAATCATAGTGTGAAGCAATGTTACGTTTTGAGCCTTTTTCGGTGTTCTGGTTCATGCGGTGCAAGATTTTCAGAGCAGGCTTAGATAAGGCCGCAAAGCCCCCTTCCATACCATCTAAAATATCCATGTTGCGCACCATCAAGCGCACTAACTTTGCTAAATCTGGCGTCGACCAATCGCCAGTCATATAGCTCTCGGCAGCACCGATACTTCCGCCGGTCATAATATCTACATAACACGACGCGTCGTTCACATGTAATTCGGCAATCAAATCAGCGTTATTGTCGTTTCCGAAACGATAAGTCTGGCCGTTATCGATAATACTCAGTGTTCCAGTATGCAAAGCCTTAAGCTGTGATAACACTGCTTTCTTAGCAATAGACTGGAAGCTAAAACGGCGCCCCTGAGGATAGGCATTAACGTGCTGTGTGTTCATAATAAACTCCCCACCTTAAAGGGCTGAATTCGCATTATTGTTGTGTTGATTATCACTGACAGATTCAGGGTGATCATAAAATGGACTACGTTTGATCCATAACTTCAACGCTTGCCAGTATATGCCAAGCACCACTTTAACTGTCATAAGAGGTTGCTTAAGCAATCGATTGAAACCATGTTCTAAGCCTTCTTTGTGCAAGCCCATCGTGGCATCAAAGTGCTTTTCAACGGAAGCATCGCTTCGTTCTATGGTGTTATCCATATGTACCGACAAACCTTCTCCCGGCGTTTTGAATACCCAGTTATATTCCATGTTCATTGGGTTAAACGGCGAAACATGGAAGGCTTTAGAAAACGAAAATCGGCTGACCGTCTCACGAAGTTGTTCTACTTCAATCACTGCATCATCAAAGGTCTGATAATCTAACTTACCGTCAGCAATCGGGAGGACGTAACTATGACGCTCATCCCATGGCGTATTAGTAATTTCAGCCAATATCGAAGTTAGCTGCTCATTCTCATCAAAGCAGTAGTAAAAGCTAACAGGGTTAAAAATCACCCCGAAATAACGAACGTTCGCAAGTAGGCGAACTGACTGGATAATTGGAGCTTGTCGCTGGTTCAACGTGTAAAAGGCATTTACTTTTCTAATGACACATTGCTTTAAATCGTCATCTTGATGATCAGCACTCTGATTGAAGTAATCGCTACGATCAAAGCTCGCGATACCAAGCTTTCCTAAACGAAAGAACCAGAGTTTTTTGGTTACCTCATCAATCTCGTCTAAATCGAGATACCACATAAACATACTGTACTTAAAAGCATGTGAAATCGGCTCGAACCTACGATGCCGAATGTGGCCATGATATAGGCAACTCTTCAACTCACGCGTTGACATTAGAGATGAATCCCAAAGCGCTCAACGACACGCAAGGCGCTATTCACGCCGTCTTCATGGAAGCCATTCAACCAATACGCACCACAATAGTGAGTACGGTTCACATCGCTAATCTCAGAGTGTCTACCCTGCGCAGCCACCCCGTCTTGAGTAAAGACCGGATGTGCATAGTTATATCGTTCAATCACCTTAGACTCATCTATTTCGTCGCTGCGATTAAGCGTAACGAGATAGGTTTGATCCGCATCGGTAAAGTTCTGAAGAATATTCATGTTGTACGTCACCATAGCGTGCTCAGAGCAACGCTGCGGAATATGGTAGTTCCACGCGGCCCATGCAAGCTTTCGCTTTGGCATCAAAGTGGTATCTGTGTGCAATACCACCTCATTATCTTGATACGGAATCGCACCTAAAATTTCTTCTTCTTGCGGAGTCGGCGACTCAAGCATGCTAAGCGCTTGGTCGCTATGACATGCCAAGATCACTTGATCAAATTCTTCAGCACCGTCTTTTGAATGAATCACGACATTCGACGCATTTCGTTCGATTTTTTTCACCGGCGTGTTTAAACGAATGTTTTGTTCGAAAGGCTTGATAATCTCTTTCACGTACGCGGCCGAGCCTTCAGTAAGCACACGCCATGTAGGACGGTCATCCACGCTTAACATCCCATGGTTGTTAAAGAACTTCA
>NZ_LWFH01001177.1:0-1349 GCF_001635725.1 Oleiphilus sp. HI0066 | reverse complement strand
ACCTATATTCGTGTATCGTGCCCAGAAATTTCATGTGGACGAGCAGAAATATGGTCTCTGGTGGTATTCAACAGTCTTTCTTTAAATTAAAAAATAATCGTATCTTTGAGTTTGTAGTTATTGCGATTATCTTAGTTTCAGCCCTAGAAATTGGCGCTAAAACCTATCATCTCCCTGAAAATGTTATTCCATTTTTAAAGATATTGGATTGGTTTGTAACGATTTTCTTTCTGATAGAAATCAGTATCCGTTTTATTGCAGAACCTAATAAAAAAGCGTTTTTCAAAGATGGTTGGAATGTTTTTGATACCCTTGTCGTAGTGATCAGTCTTATCCCTATCAATGAGAGCGAGATGGCTTTGCTAGCTAGGCTTGTTCGTGTATTCAGGGTTTTACGAATGGTGTCTGTGATTCCTGAACTACGCGTTTTGATTAGCTCACTAGTTAAAGCATTGCCGCAGCTAGGTTATGTAATGCTGCTAATGTTCATTATCTTTTATATCTACGCAGCCGTTGGTAGCCACTTGTTCGGTGAGATTAATGAGGTGCTCTGGGGCAATATAGCCATTGCTATGCTGACTTTATTCCGAGTTATGACCTTCGAGGATTGGACTGACGTTCAATATGAAACGATGGAGGTTTATCCTCTAAGTTGGATCTTCTATCTAACCTTTATTTTCTTTACGGCATTTGCATTCTTAAACATGGTGATTGGTATTGTTGTGAGTGTGATGGAAGAAGAAAACCACAAAATGCGAATGCAAAAAAATGAAGAGCAGGGTAAGGAAGAAGTGACGCTTGAAGCTTTGTATAAAGAAATTCAGAGTTTAAAAGAAGAACTAAGAAAAAACGCTCGCGAATAAGCGAGCGTTCTTGTAATGAGTTAAGGGTGTTAACTTATATATTCTGGACCAACTCCAACGCTCCAGATAATGACGCTAATGGCAAACAAGCCGACTAGCATCACTAATCCCACTGTTAAGATAGAGGAGGCAAACATAAACCCTCTATCTTCTGGAATCTTCATTAGGATTGGTAATCCTTCATAAAGGAGATAGACCGACCAACATACTGCGACCACTCCGGCCATCATGTTTACCCAGAGCACTGGATATATCGCGATAGCGCCTATTAGGAATAAAGGCGTTGCGGTATAAGCGGCGAGAATAATACCGTTGTGTTCAGATGCTTCTACGCCATATGTCGCCGCAAAAAAATCAATGAATTTACCAATAATGTATATGCCGCTTAGCATTGCTGCGTAAAACAGAATGCAGAGTTGTGCGGCGCTAGAATTTGTCAGCTTAATAATATCGCCATCGCCGATTTGCCAACCAACGTGAGTTGTC
>NZ_LWFH01001176.1:0-1228 GCF_001635725.1 Oleiphilus sp. HI0066 | reverse complement strand
TAGCTATCGCGCATGCCATGGAAGTAGGCATGTTTTCGGCTGCGGCACTGTTGATTGGCGCAATGGGTGCTCAGGCGTTGGCTGCGCATCAGATAGTGCTTCAGTGCATCACGATGTCGTTTATGATTCCGCTTGGTTTATCGCAAGCTGTATCAGTGAAAGTCGGCAAGCATTACGGTGCAGGTAATCCGATTGAAACCAAGCAAGTGATTTTATACGCCCTAGTGATCGCGAGCGCGACAGCAAGCGCGGCAGGCTTGGTCTTTTGGTTGCTCCCTGATGTGTTGGTAGATCTTTTTGTTGATGAGGCATTAGGGCCAGACGAGTACCAGGCTCTAGTGGCCTTAGCTAGTTTGTTGTTACTGATTGGCGCCATGTTCCAATTGGTTGACGGGTGGCAGGTCGTTTTAATGGGTGTGCTCA
Organism: Oleiphilus sp. HI0066; assembly: GCF_001635725.1. NCBI lineage: Bacteria > Pseudomonadati > Pseudomonadota > Gammaproteobacteria > Oceanospirillales > Oleiphilaceae > Oleiphilus > Oleiphilus sp. HI0066. Next base: position 805 of record NZ_LWFH01001176.1, on the reverse strand, counting down.
GAGGCTTTAAACTTGGCGCATCTCCAACCATCGTCGCAACTGTTAGTTATTGGGGGCTGGGATTTCCTGCGGCTTATTTCCTGGGTGAGATGTTTGGCCCTGCCGGCGTATGGGCGGGCATGGGCTTAGGCTTAGGCTTAAGTGCAATCTTGTTATTTGGTCTTGTTGTTAAAACCTACAAGCGAGTGTTTTGAGCATACTTAATTGAAGAGCTAACGCTCTCGGCAAGAATACTCCACGCTCCATGTAGACCAAAGATCGAGCCATGCAGAGGATGCGTTATAGAGTAGAGCGTTGTCTAGCATGCTAAAAACAAAGTCCGTTGGAGTTACTTCGGTCGTGATTTGATTCCACTCCAGACCTGAGCACTCTTTATTTAACTGTAATGGGTTGCTCAGCTCGGCGACTGAAAAAATGGCGTGTTGATACCATTTTCTGTACCGAACACTGCTTGCTGCATCGTATTGTATGTCTGGCATATCTTCGGTAAACATACCTAGTGTCCAGTCAAAGCTTTGCTCAGGTTTTGGGTCGGGAACAACAGGGCCATTCTCAAAATGAATTACGGAACAGCCGCTTAGGCTTATCGTTGCTGCGATAGCAATGTATTTGGCTTGATGGAGGAAGTTCGTTTTCATGCTTATTTCACCTTCCGTTCGCACCACACCATTGCAGTACGTGGCATGTAGATTCCGAGTGTTCCGATTGCCCATGCAACATCAGTAAGCGTGTACTTGGTTTGTAGTTGTACGACTGGTCGGTTACGGCATACACGTTGCGTATTTACTTTGTGTTCACCAACAAT
>NZ_LWFH01001175.1:0-452 GCF_001635725.1 Oleiphilus sp. HI0066 | reverse complement strand
CAAGTAGCCATATTTTTCATCAAGAATGAGAGAACGAACACTTGGCGTCTTGATTTCAGCGCGCGTTAGCGTCATTTCGATAGGCTCTCGCGTGCCCGAACGTACTAATTTAATTTTGATTTTTGTGCCGACTTCGCCACGCATCTTTTCAACAGCTTGGCTGAGGCTCATGCCTTTGACTGGCTTGTCGTCTAGTTCAATGATCAAGTCGCCAGCTTCAATTCCACCAAGATGAGCAGGTGTTTCGTCGATGGGAGCGATAACTTTGACGAAGCCATTCTCCATACCTACTTCAATTCCTAATCCACCAAAAGAGCCAGAAGTGTTTTGCTTCAGGTCGTCGTATGCGACAGGCTCTAGATAAGAAGAGTGTGGGTCTAGACCGTTTAGCATTCCCCGAATGGCGTGCTTGATGAGCGTCTGGTCATCAATTTCCTCGACATAAGCAGCTT
>NZ_LWFH01001174.1:0-2005 GCF_001635725.1 Oleiphilus sp. HI0066 | reverse complement strand
CAAACCAACTTTCTAAGATGAGGCAGGCCGCAAGGCCGTCTACTGAATGTTCACCAAAGTCTCTATGCCCCTGTTCAGACAATACAATTCCTTTTGCTTCGTAACTTGATAAACGTTCGTCTTGCATGTGCGTTGCTAGGTGATAGCGACCATGTATTCTATTTGCGAATTTTCGTGCCCGAGCACTGAGCTCACTCTCACTTCCATCCATGTTAAGCGGTAGGCCAATAACGGCTGCTGTTGGCTGCCACTCTTTTAGGTGTGCCTCAAGTTGTTGCCAATTGGGAATGCCGTCTTTCGCTTTTATTGGTGATAGTTCTTTGGCTGTTGCAATGAAGTCATTACCAACAGCAACACCAATGCGTTTTAGACCGAAATCGAAGCAGATATAATTTTTAGGCATGGCCTGCTTGCCATGTGAGTTGGCTTGCATCTAGCCCGATGCTTGCTAATGCTCTGTCATAGCGGCTTTTGGTGTCGGTATAAAAGATCACTTCTTCACTAGATACGCAGGTTAGCCAAGAGTTTTGAGCGATCTCTTCTTCCAATTGTCCTGGGCCCCAGCCGGCATAGCCTAGAGCGACAAGATAATTTTCTGGACCATTACCTTTTGAAATCGCAGCTAAAATATCTTGAGACGTACTTAATTGAATTGATTTGGTTACGGCAAAGGAGCTGTCCCAAGATGAACCATCGTTATGCAGAACGAAGCCTCGATCGACTTGAACCGGACCGCCTTGCATGACTTCAATTGGCGACTCAGTTTCTAAAAGAGGAAGCTCGAGTTGCTCGAATATTTCATTTAGATCGAGATAAGCGGCTTTATTGACCACGATACCCATGGCTCCTTCTTCATTATGTTGGCAAACGTATGTGATCGTGCCATTGAAGTGCGGATCTTCTAAACGCGGCATCGCAATTAAAAAATGGTTTTGTAGGTTGATTGAATCAGTCAACTTGGCTCTCTCAAATATTGCGCTGGCCGTAGTTTAGTCGCGCTAAAAGCTATATACACCTTTTCCTGTGTAAGAAAATGTACGGATGAGTTCAAGTACATCGCGTTCTTTTCTTACTTCACTTGGGAAGGGAGCAAAGGGCGCGGCGCGGCTGACGATATCTTTGGTTTTTGCATCTAATACTAGGTCACCAGAACTTGAACGAATTTCAACATCTCTAAGACTGCCATCTGAATAGATGGAGATTAAAACGCGAGGCTTTCCGTACAGTTTACGTCCACGATCTGTAGGGAAAAATTGACGCCCTACCCGCTCAATTTTAGCAACGACTTGTTCAACGTAACGTGCATCAACAGCCTTCATTGTAGAAGCCGCTGCTAGACGAGTAACACGAGGTTTTTTGGCATATTGCTGAAGCTGTTCTTCGTAGCTTGCTTCTAATTCTGCAATTTGCAAGCTGCGCTCAATCAGAGAGCGTAATTCAGGCTGCTCAGAATCAGGGACATACTCTTGATCGGGAGCGAACAACGCACTGAAAGAATCATCTGCGACACGCGTTACCACAGCGCTTCGTTTTTCAGTTTCTTGTTGTTGTGGTTTGGCCGGAGATGCTGATTCTTGAATTAGCATACTTTCATCGATCGACTTAGTTGGAGAACTTTGTCTTACTTTTTCCTCGACGTTTCCACTGCCTTGCTGATTAGTTTGAGCTAAAAAATCTGCTTGGTCAGGCCGTTTTTCGTCATCAAATCGTGCCAAGGTAATTTCCATGGTTTTGGCGACGGGTTTGGGGTCATCTTGAATAAAATCGGTGAGTACCATGAGTACATGGAGTGCAATGGCGACAAAAATGGTGAAGCTCAAGCGGTCACTAGCTTTTATATTTGCTTGAGGTATTGCTGCCACGACTTCATGCTCTCCGGTCTATTTAGATGAATTATTGATTTAACTTCTGTTCGATAACGCACATTAGATCGCCTGCAATATCAAGATCATAGGCGCGATTAATTTCTTGAATGCACGTAGGGCTAGTGACATTAATTTCGGTG
>NZ_LWFH01001173.1:0-524 GCF_001635725.1 Oleiphilus sp. HI0066 | reverse complement strand
AGATAGGCAATCTTTGTGCAGACCTTCTAGCTTCTCTCTAGCGCCTTCAAGACCTAGCAGGGAAACGTAAGTAGGTTTGTTTAGTGCCTCGTCTGCACCGGACGTTTTACCAATTGTTTCGGTATTGCCCGTCACATCCAAGATGTCATCTTGAACTTGAAATGCCAGTCCTAGCGCTCGAGAGAAATCTGCCAAGGCGGCCAATTCTTTTTCAGATGCCTCAGCACACAGTGCGCCCAGTTCCACTGCAGCGCTAATCAGCTTGCCAGTTTTGTGATGATGCATGACTTCAAGCTGTTTTAATGACAGTGCTTTGCCTACCGAGTCTAGGTCAATTGCTTGACCAAGTACCATTCCTTCAGCACCGCTTGCTTTTGCGAGTGTTTGAATCAGCTTAAGTTTTGTTGCGTTATCTTGAGGGCAGGAGTTTGATGAAACTAATTCAAACGCCAGCGCCTGGAGAGCATCGCCGGCAAGAATGGCTGTAGCCTCGTTAAATGCGATATGGCAAGTCGGCTGTCCCC
>NZ_LWFH01001172.1:0-1215 GCF_001635725.1 Oleiphilus sp. HI0066 | reverse complement strand
AGTTGTAGATATCAGCACGGTTAGCAAGCATGTCCGGTACTTTGAACGCTTCCCCTGATTCGGTATAAGGGTTACCGGCCATCACTACACAGAACTTGCGGCCACGCATGTCATAGGTTTTTGTTCTGCCTTTCCAAACGCCTTCGATACGACGCGTTCCATCACAGAGTGAAATGAACTTCTGCAAGAACTCAGGATGGGTATGCTGAATATCATCCAGATACAGCATCACGTTATTACCCATTTCCAAGGCCAAGTTAAGCTTTTCCAACTCTTGCCTAGCGGTGGCGTTAGGCGCTTGCTGAGGATCCAATGACATAACGTCATGCCCCAGTGAAGGACAGTTGATCTTCATAAAGATCAGACCCAATCGATTCGCCACATATTCCATCAAGGTTGTTTTACCGTAACCGGGAGGCGAGATCATCATGAGAAGCCCCATGAGATCAGTACGTTTGTTTTCGCCCACCGTTCCCATTTGCTTAGCGAGGTTATCCCCGATCAAAGGCAAATAGGATTCGTTAATTAAACGGTTTCGAACAAACGAACTCAGCGGACGCGCTTTAAACTCTTCAAGACGCAATGCATCGCGCTCTTCTGAGATGACTTGCTGGCGAACCTTTAAGTAGTGATGATAGCTTGGTACAACCACATTGAGATGGTGAGACAGTCTCTGTAGAAAAGCATCTAAGCCAAACTGGATAGTCTGATTGGAAATTAAACGATGATCTCCCAATAAGCCTTCAATTTTAAGCTCTAGATCCACACTGCTTGTTCTGCGATTTACTTTATCGCCAACATTTAGCAGCACGATTGCTTCGGGAATATAACGTTGAAGTCGATTAGTTACGGATGCGTTATCAGAATTTCTATTTGAAGAACCTCTAGAGGCCTCATCGGCGCCTGTTTTGTCTTCTAATAGAGCATGTAACCATGCTTCCGTTAGTTTCCACTGCTCGCTTGGCAAGCCATCTAGCTTATCGAGCGATATCGCGTATTGATCCCAAGTTTTATCATCCAAAGTACGCTTTAGCTCATCCACTAAATCAATTGCGTATTGACTGCCAACAAACTCTACTTGATCGCGAGCGAGCTCTTCTACCAAATAGGATGCAGCATGTTCAATCATCAATGAATCGGTATCGATTGGATGTCTTTGAACAAACAAACCGATATAAGATCGAACCTCTTCTGATAGAAGCACCAAAGCTTTAC
>NZ_LWFH01001171.1:0-1084 GCF_001635725.1 Oleiphilus sp. HI0066 | reverse complement strand
TTCGGCACATTGGTGGTTGCGGGTTCTATTCTTTGGATTAAGCCGTCGAAGCGCGAATTGCGTATCACTGCTTTACGGCAAGAGGCGATGAAGAAGGGATTGCGGGTTCGTCTTGTTGACGAAAAACTCAAGGATAAGTTTTTTCCATGGCTTGATGACTATCGCGGTTATGTGATCTACGAAACACATCAATTACCTGTAAAAGAAGGGCGAGGGATGAAGGCAGCTCAGGTGCATAGCAGTGCTGAATTGCATGAACTCGATCGTCGAAACATGGATGGTGATCAAGCTCGTGTGTTGGCAAATCAGGAACATATTCCAAATCAAATTAGTGGGGTAGTGCTTTATCCTGATGGGGTAGGTCTGTTGTGGGATGAAAGTGGTGACGCAGAAGATATAGACGGCTTACTGGAATGTATTAAGCAATTACATTCGGCTTGCTGAGTTTGAGATCATAAAAAAAGGGGGCGCTGCGTAAAGCAATAGCCCCCTTTTTTTGTTTCAGCTAGTCTTAAATCTTGCTAGCTAGCTGAAGGTTTTCAATAATCTTTTTGGAATATAGGTTAACGATAAAGTTAACGCGGTTCTCGTTGTAGTTTACGAGTGACGGTTGAATAAACTCCCACTTAGTCTTGGCAGAGTCGAGAAGTTTCGCTGCTTCTGGGTTGCCTTGCTCGCTAAGCAATCCATTGAGTGTTCCGTCGAAATCTTTCGCAAGGACATCTAAAGTAATGTCCGACTCATCTTCACGCGAATATACTTGGCTCACTGTCGATGTGCTTCGTGCGGAGTATTTGGTCATCATTAAGGCAACCATCTTCGCAGCATTATGGCTTTCGTTTTCTTTCGATACGTCGTCGCTTGCTGTTTGCTCGGCAATCGATTTGTATAAAATATTCAGCGCATCATTGAATGATATATTGTAGTTTGCCAGTTCACCGACCAAGCGAAGGTCGGTGTAACCTGTGTCATTCACCACTTCAATATTTTCGTTCAATGAGTCTTCATAGGTAAGCCATGCGTCACGAGCGGCATCAACTTGAGAGATTAAATCTGAATCTGACAGCGCTCCAGCGATATCGAT
>NZ_LWFH01001170.1:0-2451 GCF_001635725.1 Oleiphilus sp. HI0066 | reverse complement strand
ATATCGCGCAATAAAACGTGCGTGCAACCAAATCAAACATTGCTGAATACACACATCAGCCAACGCACTCGCCTCGGCGAGCGTCTGATCAAGATTGCCAAGACCATTCATGTCTCGCCATATAATCCTTGCCTGCTCAGTGTTCCGAAACACGCGTAACACAGCCATTGCTTGAGTTTCATCATTACACTCGTCTAGCTTCTGAGCTAAGAGCTGAGTCATCAATTTTTCAGATCGCCCTAAAAACAAAGCCGAATCCGGTGACTGCCAATCAACTAATACTTCAGGGTACTTAGAGACAAACTCAGCGACAAAAGGGCTGAGCGCACAAGCTCGCGTCAACGTTGCTTTGAAATCATCAGACAGCAATTCATAAGAATCACTTTCCTGAACATGATCTAAAAAACGGGTAGCGTTTGCGCGTAAAGAGGATGGTTGCTCAACGACAAAATGTGCGAACGACATAGTGGATACCAATGAAACGATAAAGAATACGAGTAATGCGAAGAAGTGTAGCAAAGCATCTCAACAAAATGCTGCCCTGCATCAAGTTTTAAGCCGGAAGAGGAAACCGAAAGACTTACTTATCTCGCATTCTAATTTGGCGTTTTTCTGATCCCGAGAGATGCGCATTGACCTCCCAATCGTACGGAAGAAAACCTTGAAGCTGCCAATCAGCAGGAACACTATCTTTTGGCAGATATGTATGAAGAAAAGCAGTCACCCCACCTACCGGTTCAAAATCCTCCTCGAACCAATCAAGCAAAGGTGTCACCTTGATCTGATTGCCATCAACAACCACGCCCTTTCCCGATTGTTTAAAGAAGCCAAAAGTTTGCTCAGACAACTGTTGCTCGAGCCTCTCGCCAACATAGGGCTCAGATCGCAAATCAGGACATGAAACAGAAGCGCAATTTAAAGCGAAATGAATGCGAGGCTCATTTTGTTTTCGCAAAATATCATGCTCAAGCTTTCGCAGGGTCATGTGCTCGTTATTAAATGTGCCGCAACTATGCGTCCACACAGGACGAAACATATTCCCTAAACCGCGAAGACTTTTCAGGGGCCAATTTTCGACAACCATATTGATCGCCATAATGTTGTACGCATTCAAGAAGTAGGCAATACGCTCCGTCTTATTCGTTAGTTGATCATAATCGTATTCAGCCAAAAACTGCATGAGCGTATCTAACCGATCGTCAGAACGAAGATCGGCATAATTGACTAAATTAAGTTCAACACCATTCTTCTCACCCGGCACAAGGTAATCAGACAGCACTGACTGATAAAGCACGTAAAACTCGGCCAACTTCACATCGCTATGCTGAATTGCATCCACGCCGCCAGGCGCTTGCTCAGCTGCTTTTTCTGTCGCGTTTTCAATTGGGAGATCAGCAAAAGAAACAGAGGCATACAAACTCAGAATAAGACATAGCAAGCAAGCTTTACATGCAACAACTAACTTCATCTTCTTAATACCGCCAAACATCATTCTTTAGCCTAAAAACAAGGCGTACCCACGTTCCGCCTTGCTTACATCATATTGCTCTGATGGCAAGTTCTGACACAGTGCATGCGATAAACTTTGTAAAACCGAAACAGCCTTTCCAGTTCCCATACCAGCCGACTCGGCAGAATGACTGACCTTCAGCTCAATCTCAATTTCATTGATAGACACCGTATTAGTGCGAGCTTGAGATACAATCTCTCCGACATCTAATACCAGCTCAAAAGCGTAACCCTGATAATCAAACTCACACGCTTCGCGTAAGAAGTTCGTTTCAAACACAGCACGATATTCTTGATCACGCAACTGCGCACTCCAGACAGGCGCTTCATTCAACAAAGGCATATCTAACTCGCTCTGATCCAGCGACCACTCCCACTCACCCCGCTGACTGATTCCATCAATACTTGTTCCAGATGTTTTAAGTGTTTGAATGTAATATCCAGCTTTATTTCGCACCCGCAAAGCCATGCGCTGTTTGTGCAGCAATAGAGAATCCGTATCAAAGTAAATATTGCGCAGATTCTTCGATTCAGTGAGCGCCTGATCTTTAGAAGCAAAAGTAGCACCAAGATCTTCACAACACTGTATTACAGCCTGCAAATCAATCTGCTCGCGACAACGCAGCTTCAATTCCAATTCTCTTGCCATTTTCTAATCCAACACCTTAACAACAGTAAAATTTTACTAAACAACAGACACAAAAAAACCGGCCAATAGGCCGGTTCTTTTTAACTAGCTTACTAAGTTAGACTTAGAAATAGTATGTAGCACCGATTGAGAAGTTAGACTGATCCTTAGTAGTAGTAGAACCAGTTTCTTCTTCTGCATCAACGTATTCAATGTACGTGTACATGTTGTCGCTGATGTTATAAAGCGCTTGCAACCAGAACTCGTCAACAGTTTCTTCAGCAGCACCGTCCAAGCCGTTGTCACCAGTACCG
>NZ_LWFH01001169.1:0-1972 GCF_001635725.1 Oleiphilus sp. HI0066 | reverse complement strand
CGAATGCCGTTATGGCACAACTACAACGTTATGTTCCAAACTTACAAGAGGAATGGACAGAGCGACATCCACTAATAGGCAATTCAAAGCTTGGAATGACAAGACAAGGGATCACAGACCATCTTACAAGCCATTACCCGTGGCTCACGTCTAGCCTAGTTAGACGCTATGCATCAAGTTATGGGTTGCTAGCAGAGAATTTTTTGACTGGACGAGAAAGTATTAACGAGCTCGGTCAAGACTTCTCTAACGGCTTATATCAAGCTGAGGTAGATTACCTGATTAAAGAAGAATGGGCGCGAAATGCAAAAGATATATTATTGAGAAGAACCAAGCTCGGCTATCAGTTTTCAGATTCACAAGAGAAAACACTGCGTACTTACATTCAATCGTATCTGAATGAACCCAATATCACCCATTTAAACAGCGCTTGAGGTTAATCTAGCGCTGATGCACCTTGCTGCCTCGGCCATACAAGACTAAATTTGGCACCGCCAAGCTCTTCGCTCTTGCCAAGGAATGCTTGCCCGCCGTGCCAATACAAAATCCGACGAACAATAGATAATCCTAAGCCGTAGCCACCTGATGCCCTTGTGCGGCTATCATCTAATCTGGCAAATGGTGTAAATACAGACTCCCAATCTTCCTGAGGGATTCCTAGGCCATCATCTTCAACGTCGACCCGACACGTTTCTGAATCGCAACTAACGTTCACTTTGACTACACCCGAAGCGTAACGTGTCGCGTTACCAACCAAGTTTTGAATAGAGCGATGAATATATCGCGGTTCTATTTCGGTCTCCGCCCAGTCATCTGAATCTCGCTGAATAACTGCTTGTATATCTAGATTTGGACGCCCCACACTTTGCTCATCAACTACTTGATGGACAATATCCAACAAATTTGCCTGATGAAACGATAGTATCGGACCACCCTGCTCAAGCCTTGCGTAAGTTAAAATCTCATCAATTAGCTCATCTAACTCTTGAATGTCGCCATCGATTTCTTGCGCTTGCTTCCTAAGCGCTTCTTGATTTGGACAATCTTCAATCATTTGAACGCCAAAACGAATGCGCGCGACAGGTGTTCGCAACTCGTGCGAGACAGCGTGTATCATTTCCTTTTGTACAAGCATCAATCGCTGAATATGATCGGCCATCACGTTGAAAGCCGAGCTAAGCCTTTCAATCGCTTCACTCCCCTCGCTCACGTTCTTAACGCGGGCGTCTAATTCACCGCGGGCAATACGCTCTGCCACGGTTTCAACAGCACGCAACTTACGCTCATAGCCTTGAACAAAAATAGCAACCAGAGCGTACAGCGCGGATAAAACACCCGATATTAATAACACTACAACAGGAATCGAAACCAGACTAAACGGAGTCCAAAACTGAAGTCGATAGATAGTACCATCACTGGAACGCAACAGAGCTGAAACAGAATCACTAGAAATTGTTAAGTAATATCCTTGGTCGGATAAACTATCTAGAGCAGCTTGTGACTTTAAGGATGGGGAATCAACTACTTGGTAAAGCTGTAAACCCCAAGATTGTGCAAGAGCTGTTGCCTGCTCAACACTGCTTGAAAATAACTGTTGCTTAAACAACGAAATATACAACTTATAAATGCTACTGCCACTTTGATCAGACTCAAGCTCCAACAACAAATCATCATTCAGACGGGCGTACACTTTAAATAGATCGTCTTGATCAGTTAATACAACTTGACCTAACTCTAAACGAGCACGTGTGAGATCAGAAACAGAATGCTGCTCATCTGACACGACACTTAACGAGTTCACGTCAACACGATCTAAAAGATGCTGATGCTTTGCGAAATGCGACATTATTGGGCTAACTACGTCGCTCCAATAATGCTGGTGTCTAACAAAATTTGACGTGCTATAAATGAGCGTAACCAGCAGCCCCAAAGCCACAAGACAAATGGCTAAGCGACTGAAGATTCTTAAAGA
>NZ_LWFH01001168.1:0-1235 GCF_001635725.1 Oleiphilus sp. HI0066 | reverse complement strand
TCATCTTCTGCTTATTAATTCTAGTCATATCTTTCGGCATAAAAAAACGCGGCTAAAAAACCGCGTTTTTCCTACACAATTCAGCCTTACATCATCGACTGTAAATAATTGGGCAATCCAATTTTATCGATAAGACCAAGTTGCTTCTCCAGCCAATAGGCATGATCTTCCTCTGAGTCTTTTAGCTGACCCAGAAGCATTTCTCGTGTTTCATAATCACGTTCTTGCTCACAGAGAGCGATCGCATCCTTAAGATTTTGAATAACAGAGTACTCAACTTCTAAATCACTTTTCAGCATTGAAACAACGTCAGCTCCAACATTGAGAGGCTCTCGTACTCCAAGATTTGGTGTTCCTTCGAGAAATAAAATGCGACGGATCATTTGGTCAGCATGATCAGTTTCTTCCTCACGCTCATGATCAAGACGCTCATAAAGCTTATTGAGCCCCCAGTCTTCGTACATGCGTGAATGGATAAAATACTGATCGACCGCGGTGAGTTCGCCAGCAAGAAGTTTGCTCAATGTATCGACAACTTTTTGATTACCTTTCATTTCAAAACCCCTATTCTTCGCCTAGCAATGATTGCGTATAGTTCTCGAGCCCCATCTTTTCGATGAGATCTCGCTGAGTTTCAATCCAATCGAAATGCTCTTCCTCATAGCTCAAAAGTTCGCGCAAGACATCTCTACTCACATAATCGCGCTGTGATTCGCAGTGCTCGATCGCATCGCGAAGGGTTGCCAAAGACTGCGTCTGAAACCTCAAGTCGCAAGACAGAATCTCGGGAACATCTTCGCCAATATACAGCTTGCCTAATTTTTGGAGATTGGGGATACCTTCCAAGAACAAGATACGCTCAATAAGCGCGTCCGCTTGTTTCATATCCTTGATAGATTTTTTGTACTCGACCTTATCAAGAACTGATAATCCCCAGTTCTTAGCCATTCGCGCATGAAGAAAATATTGATTGATCGATATAAGCTCATCCGCGAGCACATCGTTTAATTTTTGAATAACCGATACATCACCTTGCATAGCAAACCTCCCTTCGAAAGAATCAGGGCAAGTATATGCAAGGTTTAAGTTATTGAAAAGTTGAGAATAATGATACGAATCAGTATCAGTTAGATGACTGCCGCGTAGGCTAAGTCGAGAGAAGTATTGTCGTTATCTTGAGCCAATCTATTTTCTATAATTTCTTTAGTCGTACATGCACACTGACCACAACTTGT